>DXEQ01000119.1 GCA_019114885.1 Candidatus Anaerobutyricum stercoripullorum | reverse complement strand
AAAAGCAAGAGACACCAAGGGTAAGAGGGAGCAGGATATCGCTTACTACCGGCAGCTCATGAAAGACTTCCGTGTCAACAAGAGCATCCTGACAAAAAGAGATTTCCACGATCTGGATTACGGTGTCAACGCCTCCCTGCGGGACCGTTTTACGATCAGCCCGAACCAGCTCAACGCCTTCTGCCGGAAGAATAAGGTATCAGAAAATGTTATGTTCCTGACCGCGTTCAACTACTGTATCAGCATATTCAGCAATGAGAAGGATGTGGTCAGCACCAGCATCCACAGCGGACGTACCGACAGCCGCTGGGCGAGACTGGCCGGCTGCCTTTTCACCACCTACCTGTTCCGTTACACCAACGTGCCGCACGAGACCGTACCGCAGCTTCTCAAGAAACACGCGCGGGAGATCATGGAGACCATGCGCTGTCATACCTCCACACTTCACGCCGATGAGATGTTCTTCCAGTATCAGGGCGATATCCTCAACATCAACGATATCGGCGGAGCGCCGGCACACAGAGAGCCGGAACAGCTGGATTCCCTGCCGTTCCATCTGCAGGTAATGTCCGATAACAGAGGCTTCTACTATTATGAACTTCGTTACTGGGAGAACCGTTTTGACAAACAGCAGCTCCAGATCTTCATGGAGTGCATGGACATCATCTTAAACGCCATGCTCACGGAGCCTTCCGTGCGCCGCTTAAAGAAACATCTTCCGGAGCGTCTCTTCCCGAAACATTATTACGTCCGCGCCGGAGAAGTCAACGAGGCCGCAGGCTTCGCGCTGATCCACGATGTGGATCCGGGCACCGAAGTGAAAGCCTATGTCTTTGACGAGACCTGCCGCAAGCAGCCGTACGGCGCCTGGGGTACCCTGTACATCATGGATCACCCGACCAGAGACTGGACCGACCGGATCACCAATCCGTACAGCGGCGGCTACCTGTATCAGACCGGTCTCCACGCCCGCATCCTTCCGGACGGCACCCTGGATATCCTGGAGAGCTGCGGCCGCACCATCATGGTGGAGACACTGACCGGCCGTGATTTCCTGGATCTTGGCAGACTGGAAAATGTACTGACAAGCTACGATGGCATCGACTCCGCGGAAGCCTACACCTGCTGGGGCCCGGATCACCGCCTGATGCTCTGCGCAGACGTCACCGGAACAGAAGAACCGGATATGGAGAAGCTGAACGCTTACCTCACCGAACAGGTGGAGCCGGCTCTGGTACCGAAGGAGATCAGCTTTACAAAGAAATAATTGCTGATTTACAGAGCTCTTACATCATATAATTTTCCAGATTCTCATACGCAGACGACAGTGTAAGGCCGCGCAAATAGTCCGTGCGCCGACGCCCTCTCTCGGATATCAGAAGGATATCGATGATGCAGAACCAAAACCGCATTGCGGTTTTCGGCTTCGCCGTACGGTATAAAAAAAGGTTCCGCTTTTTGTGCGAGCACAAAGCGGAACCTTTTTTAACCTTGTTTCTGCATCTTTTCCAAATATTACGCATATCCTCTTTCACAGGCCGCCGCCCGGACCACATGCGCGGCAAAAAAGCTGTCTGTATATCGGCAGGATTCTGCCATAAACCAGAATCCAAAATTATATATGGCAACTGTTTTTCACTTCCCAGACGGCGTATTACATGCCCATGTCTTTCGGCCCGCCGGCCTGTGAAGGAGGGACATGGCATAGGCCAAGAAAAGAGGCAGGGAGCGAAATTGGAAAAGGTCTGCTCCTGTGCTTGCACAAAGGAACAGACCTTTTCCAATTTCGTTAGGCGTGAGCTGGGAACCGCAACAAGCGGTTCCTCCCTGCCTGATTCATAAAATTACTAATGTCCGAACTGAGGGCGTCGGCGGACGAAACGGCATGGGCGCTCCCGCCGTCGTCTGTGTGACAGTTCCTCCACCAATCAGAATCCCCTAATCCTCATCCAGCTTCAGCACGCTCATAAACGCCTTCTGCGGAATCTCCACATTACCGATCTGGCGCATCCGCTTCTTTCCTTCCTTCTGCTTCTCCAGAAGCTTCTTCTTCCGGCTGATATCGCCGCCGTAGCACTTGGCGAGGACGTCCTTGCGGACAGCCTTGACGGTCTCTCTGGCGATGATCTTGCTGCCGATGGCCGCCTGGATCGGAATCTCGAAGAGATGTCTCGGAATCTCTTCCTTGAGCTTCTCGCACATCTTTCTGCCCCGCTCGTAGGCGGAAGAAGCGTGGACGATGAAGGAGAGGGCGTCCACCTGCTCCCGGTTGATGAGAATATCCAGCTTGACAAGGTCGGACTGCTGGTATCCCTTCATCTCGTAGTCAAAGGAAGCGTAGCCTCTGGACCGGGACTTTAAGGCGTCAAAGAAATCATAGATGATCTCGTTGAGCGGAAGTTCATATTTTAAGAGGGCACGAGTCTCCTCCATGTATTCCATGGAGATGTAGGTGCCCCGGCGTTCCTGACAAAGCTTCATGATGGAGCCCACGTAATCTTTGGTCACCATGATCTCCGCGGAGACAATCGGCTCTTCCATATATTCGATGGTGGACGGATCCGGCAGGTTGGTCGGATTGGTCAGATCAAAGACCGTGCCGTCAGTCAGGTGTACCTTATAGATAACGCTCGGCGCAGTGGTAACCAGGTCCAGATTATACTCTCTCTCCAGACGCTCCTGCACGATCTCCAGATGGAGCAGACCCAGGAAACCACAGCGGAATCCAAAGCCCAACGCCACGGAAGTCTCCGGCTCATACTGGAGAGCGGCATCGTTTAACTGCAGCTTTTCCAGGGCGTCCCGCAGATCCGGGTATTTGGCTCCGTCGGCCGGGTATACGCCGCAGAACACCATCGGATTCACCTTCTTGTAACCCGGCAGCGGCTCCGCGCACGGATTGTCCGCGTCGGTGACCGTATCACCCACCCGGGTATCCTTTACATTTTTCAGGCTGGCGGTAATATAGCCTACCATGCCGGCGGAAAGCTCGTCACACGGGATAAACTGCCCTGCGCCGAAAGTACCCACTTCCACCACGTCAGCTTTGGCGCCGGTGGCCATCATCAGCATGTTGGTACCTTTCCGGATCGTTCCTTCCATGATGCGGGCAAAGATGATGACACCCTTATAGGAATCGTACACACTGTCAAAGATCAGCGCCTGCAGCGGATTGTCCGGGCTTCCTCCCGGAGCAGGAATCTTATGCACGATCTGCTCCAGCACCTGATCGATATTAATGCCGCTTTTTGCCGAAATCTGCGGCGCATCTTCCGCCTCGATGCCGATGACGTCCTCAATCTCCGCCACAACCCGCTCCGGCTCCGCGCTTGGCAGGTCGATCTTATTGATGACCGGCATGATCTCCAGATCATGATCGATGGCCAGATACACATTGGCAAGGGTCTGCGCCTCGATACCCTGGGCAGCGTCCACCACAAGGATGGCTCCCTCGCAGGCTGCCAGACTGCGGCTCACCTCATAATTAAAGTCCACGTGTCCTGGTGTGTCAATCAGATTGAAAATGTACTCCTCGCCATCCTGTGCTTTATAGATTGTCCGCACCGCCTGCGACTTGATGGTGATGCCTCGCTCCCGCTCCAGGTCCATGTTATCAAGCACCTGATCCTGCATCTCCCGGTCGGTGAGCAGGCCGGTCTTTTCGATGATTCGGTCCGCCAACGTGGACTTACCGTGATCGATATGCGCTATAATACAAAAATTCCGAATCTTACTCTGGTCAATTCCAGCCAAATGTATTCCCTCCTGTTTCTATTTGCAATCAGTAGCATAATCAGACATATCCCGGCGGGAAACTCCCTCCGGGACTATTGTGTTATTGTATCACAAAATCACATTTCCTTCTATACCTGTTTTCACAATCTTATGCTGTCCTCGTCAGGCTCCATGCGAACTCTGCACACCGTCCGCGTCGCCCTCTCCGAGAATTTTCTCCACCTTTTTCAGGCAATAGATACACATCGGCACAATATAGCAGACCGCCGTCACCCAGGCTGCCTGGTCCGTAAAACAGATGGCCAGAAAGCCCCAGACCGGCACACAGAGGATACTTACCACCGTCCGGGCGATCATCTCCACCACGCCGGAGAGCACCGCTCTGCCGGAATAACCAAGTCCCTGCACACAGAGACGGACGATGATCAGGATTCCGAGGATCCAGTAGAAGAATCCGGAGTAGAACAGCATATCCCGGGACGCATCCAGCACTGCCGTCTCGCTGCCATCCACGAAGATCATGGACATCTGGCGTCCGAACACGATCACGACGATGCCGATCACGATACCGTAAATAATACCGGCCAGCACACCCTGCCGAAGTCCCTGACGGATTCGGTCCATCTTTTTCGCGCCATAATTTTGTCCGCAGAAGGTGGATACCGCCGCCGCGATGGCGTCAAACGGACACATGGTAAAGTTTTTCAGACGGGAAGCCGCCGTGTTAGCGGATACGTAGACACTTCCCAGATTGTTGGTGGCCGCCTGCATGACCATGCTGCCGATGGCCGTGATGGAAAACTGCAGTCCCATGGGAAATCCCATGACGATCAGATTCTTCACCAGATTGCCCTGCACATGACATTCTTCCTTTTCCATATGTAAGACCGGATATTTCTTCATCATGTACACGAGGCAGAGCACACCGCTCATGAGCTGAGAGGTAATGGTCGCGATGGCCGCTCCCGCAACGCCCCAGTGGAGAGTCGTGATACAGAAAATGTCCAGAAAAATATTGGCAAAGCAGGCAAACGCCAGAAAGAGAAACGGCGTCCGGCTGTCTCCCACAGCCCGCATGATACTGGAGGTCAGATTATAGAGCAGAGTAAATGGAATACCCAGCAAAATGACCAGCAGATAAATGTAGGCGTCGTCAAAAATATCGTCCGGCGTGGCTAAAAGCTCCACGATCTGCGTACAGAATATCGCGCATAATGCCGTCAGAACGACCGCGATCACTGCCGTGATGATGAAGCTGTTGAACACAAACCGGCGCATGGTACTGTAGTCTCCCGCCCCGAACCGCTGTGCCACGGGAACACAGAAACCGGTACAGGTACCGATACAGAAACCAAGAATCAGAAACTGCACGCTACTGGAAGCGCCGACTCCCGCCAGAGCGTTCGTACCAAGAAACCGGCCCACAATGGCGGCGTCCGCTACGTTATAACCCTGCTGGAGCAGGTTGCCCGCCAGCAACGGCAGTGTAAATTTCAAAATCAAAAGGAGGGGATTGCCCTCGGTCATATCTTTTGTCATACTTACTCTCCTTTTCCCAAAAAACATTTAAACGCGATAAAGATTAAAGCACAGAATACCTTCCTTGTCAATTTAAAATTCCGTATTTATTTACTTTTTACAAATGTGTCTTCTGCCTCACATTTTCTATGCCGCATGAGGACCTTCAAGGCGGCGTTTTTTCACTCTTTATACGCCTTCTCTCCACTCAGCAGACGGTACAGAATCTCCGCCAGCGGCTTCATGGCGTTTTTGGCTTCCGACACCGTATTGTTCTGCGCGCCCACCTCGATCAGCACCGCCCGCTCTGCCAGATGCAGATTATACCGATACCCTTTTATGTATATCTTCCGGGTAAAATCCGGATAATACTTTGCGGCCAGCAGCTGCATCTGGAGGCTGAAAGCGAGATTTCCCGATTTATTCGGATTCGGAAGATAGGAAAGCGGTCCGCTTTTTAACCGGCTCACTCCGTTAAAAAACATGATCTGCGCCGTATCTTTTCCATTTACATCCGTGACGAGATGAATCGAATCTTCCACCGAATCCCGGTGGAGATCCAGCACGACTTTTACAGACGGATTTTTTTCCAGAAAGGCTTCCACGCTGTCTCCGGCATAATCATAGGCGGCGTTCCGGTCCAGTTCACCGTTCACCTGATCATAAATTGTGGTGTCATGGGCCACTGGAATGCCGTAAGATTCCAGTTCCTTTTTCAGCGCTTTCCCCACATCCAGCACGCTCCCCGTTTTTCCTTTGTCCTTCCGGTAGGTTTCGCTGCCATGGGTGTGATAGATCAGCACCAGCGGCTCTTCCCCGGAATCCTCTTCCGGCAGGGAAACGGACAGATCTTTTTGCACCAGTTTCTCTCCGTCCAGATCTTCCTTTGTCATGGTCGTGGTTCCGTCCACGATATAAAAATGTTTCAGCAGAAAATCATAATCCGACAACTCTTTGATCGTATAGCTCTCTCCTTTTCCCGTGGTCTCCATGGTCCCCGGATCTTTTTTCTTACTTTCCACCGAGGCATCGTCCGCTTCCATAAAGTATTCCGGGACCCGGTCGCTGTACAGAGAAGAAAACCGGTCGCTTCCCTCCCAGTAGTCCACACTGTACTGCTGCAGAGGAAACATTTCCCGCTGCAGTGCGTACCGCAGCATCGGCACAAAAAAGCTGTTCTCGCCCAGATAATCTTCATAAGAAAGAATCGGAGTCATCTCATTTCTTGCCTCCACAAAAAAATTCACACACGCATCCTGCACGATCTCCATCCGAAGCGGCACCTTTTCCCGAACCGAAGCCCACAGGCTGCCCTGTCCCGGCCTGCTGTCCGTTACCAGCGTCAGCCACAGGATGACAAACACAAAAACCAACGCGATTTCCACCAGCCGTCCCCGGCGGCCGAAGCTCTGTCCCATATCCCCCGACTCCTTCTTTATTGTCGATGGCTTTTTCCCGTTTTCCGGTCATGCCATTACATTTTTTGGAAAATGTCCCTCCGCACGCCCGGAGGGATTCATTCTCAGTCTATGCCTGTCCGGATAATATATGCCCGTTTTTCTCTTCGATATTTTGCGTCCGGCTGCCTAAGATACGGTCCGGGCAATGACTCTGTTGATACCCTCCGATATGGTATAGCTGATCCGTTTTACCGATTCGTCAATCTCTTTGGGAGTGACAAATAATCCGAACAGTTCTTTTGGGAGACGTTGTGACAGAAACTCATACCGCTGCCGGTCCGTCCACCGGAGGAAAGCCTCTGTCTCCTGCGAAAGTTCCTTCTCCTCTTCTCCCTCCCGCAGACGCCCGGTCATCCGAATCCCGTCGGCGCCGCAAGCCACCTGGCCGCTGCCCGCAGAAGATTCCTCTGTCTTATCGGCAGTCAGCACAGCGGAGAGAATATCCCCCGCTACAGCCGGTATGGAAATCACGGTGGGCACGCCGATGGCAATGACCGGAATCCCCATGGTTTTTTCCGATATCTCCCTGCGCTCGTTGCCCACTCCGGCCCCCGGGGCAATACCGGCGTCCGAAATCTGTACGGTACGATTCAGCCGCTCCGCCGTCTTTGCCGCCAGCGCATCGATGACCACCAGCGCCTCCGGCTTTGTCCTCCCGATGATTCCCTGCAGGATTTCTCTGGTCTCCATACCGGTCTGCGCCATCACTCCCGGCGCAACAGCCATGGAACTGCGCATTTTTTCAAAAAAAGAAACTTCTCCCAGATGTCCGGTAATCATGAGATTGTCCACCACCAGCGGTCCCAGCGCATCGGGCGTCACATCCCGGTTGCCTAATCCGGCGATGAGCACCTTCTCCCGTTCTCCCAACAGGCGCTCCAGATGCTTTGCCAGCAATGCGCTCATCTCCTCATGAAACGCCCCGTCATTCTCCGCCAGATTCACCCCCTCCAGAGTGATATACACGCCCCTCGGCTTGCCAAAAATCCGCTCGCCCCGATCGTCTTCGATAGTGATCACGATCTCCCGCAGCCGTCCGCCATTTTGCTCTCTCCTTTCCACCCGGAACCCCTGCCCTTTTTCTTCCTTCCGGAACGTACCGTCTCCCTGCCCTTCCTTCCGGAACAGACCGTCTCCCTGCGCTTTCTTCCGGAACGGACCGCTTCCCTGCCCTTTCTCCCGGAACGCAGCCTGCTCCTCCTGCAACTCCAGAATCAGATCTGTGTGGGAGAAAATGTACTCCGATTCTTCTTTTTTCCCGTTTCCCTGCCCTTCGGTCCAAAATCCTTTTCTCATTGTTTCCTTCATCCTTTCCGCCTGGTTCTGCCGATGGCCGCTTCATAGCTGCCGACCTGCTTCACGTGAGCTTTGCCCCATGGCCGCTTCTTGGCTGCGCCTGCCCCATGCGAGCTTTCCGCCCCATGGCCGCTTCAT
>DXEQ01000118.1 GCA_019114885.1 Candidatus Anaerobutyricum stercoripullorum | reverse complement strand
GAAAATGCCCCGATCCTCATTCAGCTTGTGGCGCCGGTCTCCGCAGACCGCATCCCGATGATTCTGGAGAATGCCCGAGGTTTCGTCTATTGCGTCTCCTCCATGGGCGTCACCGGTCAGGCGGCGGATTTCCACAGAAACGTCCGTGCCTATCTGGAAAATGTAAAGGCCGTCTCCAAAATCCCTGTCATGATGGGATTCGGCATCCGCACCGCCGACGATGTGGCGGGACTGCTCGATACCATCGACGGCTGTATTGTGGGGACCCATTTCATCGAGATTATGGAAGACTCTGGCTATGACCTGGAAACAGCGAAAGACTACGTGAGAACCTTCAAAGAAGGGCTGGAAAAGGCGGCGGAGAGGTAAAAGGGCCTGAGGAGGTCCTGATCGCAAAATGATTTCATATGGACTGATAATGGTATAAAGATAGATATTGTGCGACAGCACCCTGCATTTTGCCAGGGTGCTGATTCTTTTGATTGACTATTCAGAGGAATCAGGTACAATAACAGAGAAAGATAAAATAAATGAAGAACAGCAAGGAGCGACAACCATGAAAGAAACCAAGACCAACGTTATGCGTATTCTTGAAAAAGAAAACATAAATTATGAGGCGAAGTTCTATCCCCATGGAAAGGAAGCTGTGGATGGAGTGACGGTGGCGGAACTGACCGGGCAGGACCCGGATCAGGTTTTTAAGACGCTGGTGACGGTCAGCAACAAGAAGGAGTATTTTGTTTTTGTCATCCCGGTCGCCAGAGAATTGGATCTGAAAAAGGCGGCGAAAGCAGTCGGAGCGAAATCTGTGGAGATGATCCATGTGAAGGATATCAATAAAGTGACCGGGTATATCCGCGGCGGCTGTTCCCCGGTGGGGATGAAAAAGGCATATCGGACGACGTACCACGAGTCGGCAAAAGAGCAGCCGGTCATCATGGTCAGCGGCGGCAAGATCGGAACCCAGGTGGCCTGTGCGCCGGATGATCTCGTGAAAATCACGGACGGGCAGTATGCGGACGTATGTAAGGAAATATAAGGATCAATCATGGCAGAAAAAAAGAAAACCGGTAAAAAATATATCGTCGTCTTTCAGGACGAAGAGAATACAGTGTTAAAGACAGCCTTTGTGGCGGAAGGGGACGGCGCGCAGCCGCCGGAGATTTCGGCTAAGAAAGGTGAGACGGCGCATCATGAGGTTGTGTTCGCCGGTTGGGATACGGATTTTTCCCGGGTGGAGAAGAATCTGGTAGTAAAAGCGATCTACAAAGAGATCCCGAAGAAATATCTGGTCATGTATTTTCATGAAAATGACAGGCTTCTCGGCATGGAGAGCGTGTCCTATGGACAGGCGGCGAAGGCGGAAGTCTTTCCGGAAAAAGAGGGAGACGCGGAGTATGAATATCCATTTCTCGGGTGGAATCGTCCGCTTGACCACATTGAGAAGGATACGAATGTCAAAGCGGTATTTGGCCGGAAAAGAAGGGTGTTTTCCGTGCGTTTTCTTCATGAAGACGGCAACCTGCTGAAGGAAGAGCAGGTGGAGTACGGCAGTCCGGCACATCCGCCGGAAGCGCCGGTGAAGGCGGCGGACGCCGTGTATCACTATGCATTTGCGGGCTGGAGTGCACAGACGGAAAGAATAACGGAAAATGTGGATATCTCCGCAGTATTTTCTTACATATATAATGAATATACGGTCGCCTTTTATGATGGCGAAGAACTGGTGCAGGAAAAGAAGTATCATTATGGAGATCTCCTTCTGTACCCGGAACGGAAGAAAAGAGGATATGAACTGCGTTGGAGCAGGCATCCGGAGAGGGTGACAGAAAGTCTTACGTTACATGCCTGCTGGACATTTGCCAATCCTGCGGGGAAAAGGATCGCAGCGGGAAATGGACTGTTCCAGATCATGAATCCGTCTGTAAAAAACGGAAGTGTTCGCTGTCTTCTCTGGAGGGAACCGGAAAAAATACATATCAGCCTGCCTGAAAACGTGAAGCTGGGCGATTATTATTATCGGATCGAGTGTATTGGAGCGTTCGCTTTTCAGGAATGTCAGCGCATGGAAAAGCTCACCTTGCCGGATTCGCTGCGTGTGGTGGAAGAGAAAGGACTGGCGGGATGTCTGCGCCTCCGGGACGTGCATTTCGGGACGCAGCTGCGTCTCCTGGGAGCGGATGCTTTTGCCGGTGATATCCGACTGAGAACGCTGACATTTTCAGGGACACAGCTGAGACAATGTCACGGCAGAGCCTTTCACAGACTGTCGTCCGCAGTGAAGGTGCGGCTGCCGCTGGCCTGCCTGGATCAATACGAGAGACTGTTCGGGGCGGGACTGACCCGCGGTATAGTGGTCATAAAAAGATAAAATCCCGACGGAAGACTTCAACGAGAACAGACATACGGGTGTAAATATACAATAGAAAGAAAGCACATGAATGGGAGAGGAGATGAAGAACATGTGGCTTCTCTTTGCTTTTGATTCCGCCTTTTTTGCAGGTCTGACAGCGATTCTTGCCAAATGTGGAATTAAAAATATTGATTCTAATGTGGCGACAGCCGTAAGGACAGTGGTGGTGCTGTTATTTTCCTGGGTGATGGTTTTCATTGTGAGAAGCCAGACGGGTCTCCCGGAGATTTCTGCCCGGACGCTGGTATTTCTCGTGTTGTCAGGACTTGCCACTGGTGCGTCCTGGCTTTGCTATTATCGTGCGCTTCAGACCGGACCGGCCAGCGTGGTAGTTCCGGTGGATAAGCTG
>DXEQ01000117.1 GCA_019114885.1 Candidatus Anaerobutyricum stercoripullorum | reverse complement strand
TATCTCGGCAGATGTACCGGCACGGCAGCCGGTATCATTTGCCGCGCACGACTTATTTTATTTCTTCTGTCTCCGCTTTTGCCGGTTCCGATGTCTCTGCCGTATCGTCAGACGATGCGGTTTCCGGCTGTTTCGTTTCGCCTGTCTCCTCTTTTGCCGATTCCGATGTTGTTGCCGTGTCTTCAGACGACGCGGTTTCCGGCAATTTTTCCGGTTCTTCCCTGCGGTATTTGCGGAAGATATTCATAAACTCCTTGCCGGAGATGGTCTCTTTTTCCAGAAGGAAGGCGGCAATCTCATCCATGGCCGCGCGGTTTTCGCGGATGATGGCGAGCGCCTTATCATAAGCATCCTTCAGAATCTTCTTGACTTCCTCATCAATGAGGGCTCCCGTGGCATCAGAGCAGTTCATGACCGGACGACCATCCAGATAACGGCTCTGCACCGATTCCAGTCCCATCAGCCCAAACGCATCGGACATACCGTACTGGGTGACCATGGCACGGGCGATCTGAGTGGCACGCTCAATATCATTGGATGCGCCGGTGGTGACAGAATCAAAAACCACTTCCTCCGCCGCACGGCCGCCGAACAGTCCTACCAGCTCGCTGAGCATCTGTTCTTTGCTCATGAGGTAACGCTCTTCTTCCGGCATCTGCATGGTGTAACCGAGGGCGCCCATCGTTCTCGGAACAATGGTGATCTTCTGTACCGGTTCCGTCTTTTTCTGCACGGCGATCGCCACCGCATGTCCCACCTCATGGTAAGCAACAATCCGTTTCTCCTCCTCGCCGAGGATCCGGTCTTTCTTCTCCTTACCGGCGATGACGACCTCCACGGCCTCCATCAGATCCTGCTGCGTCACCACGGAACGTCCCGCCTTGACGGCGCCGAGGGCCGCCTCATTTACCATGTTGGCAAGATCGGAACCCACCGCTCCGGAAGTCGCCAGAGCGATCTCCTCAAAGTCAACGGAATCATCCATCAATACATTTTTCGCATGTACCTTCAATGTCTCGATACGTCCCTTTAAGTCCGGGCGCTCCACGATGACCCTCCGGTCAAAACGTCCCGGACGCAGGAGCGCCTTATCAAGCACCTCCGGACGGTTGGTTGCGGCGAGGATCACAAGACCCTTGGAAGAATCAAATCCGTCCATCTCCGCCAGCAGGGCATTCAGGGTCTGTTCCCGCTCGTCATTTCCTCCGCCGTAGGCCGTGTCACGGCTCTTACCGATAGCGTCCACCTCGTCGATAAAGATGATACACGGAGCCATGGACTGCGCCTGCTTGAACAGGTCGCGGACACGGGAAGCGCCGACGCCGACGAACATCTCCACAAAGTCAGAACCGCTCAGCGAGAAGAACGGTACATTTGCTTCACCGGCGACCGCCTTGGCAAGCAATGTCTTACCGGTTCCCGGAGGGCCTACCAGCAGAGCTCCCTTCGGCAGCTTTGCGCCGATCTTGGTGTATTTGCCCGGATTATGCAGGAAGTCCACCATCTCGGTGAGCGTCTCCTTCGCCTCGTCCTGCCCCGCTACGTCCGCAAATGTGACGCCGGTCTTCTTTTCCACATACACCTTGGCGTTGCTCTTGCCGACGCCCATCATACCGCCGCCTTTGCCGATGCCCCGCATGACAAAGAACATCATGGCGTAGATGAGAGCGAACGGAAGAATCCAGCCCACCACGATCTGCGTAAAAAGTGAAGAACCGGAATCGTCCTGTTTTTCAAACTGAATATCCGCCGCCAGCAGTCGGTTGGTCAGCTCCGAATCCGGAAAGACCACCGTGTAATAGACGGTCTTGACCAGCGGATTCTCCTGCTCCTTCGGCTCAATGAGCACCCGGCTGTCCGTCAATGTGACACTCTTGATCTCATCTTTGTCCAACATGGCAACAAACTCGTCATACGTGATCTTTTCCTGCTGCCCGTTCCGATATCGGTTCATCACAGTCGAAAAAAGTACGGTAAGCCCCAGACAGATCACCAGCATAATGATTGCTGATCTGATATTCTTTCTCTTATTGGGGTCATTGTTCTGATTATTATTATTCATTTATTCCTCTTCATTCCTCCATGATGCGGCTTACACGCCGGCTGACATTTCCTTTTTGCCGCCGGCGCGCTGTGCCCGACACATTTTCTTCCGAAAATGCGCACAGCGATCTTACAGCTTCTTCAGAAGCTCCACCGCATCTTTCATATAGTCTCTTTCTGTAAATTCTATCTTTCCTGCGTCGCAGGCTGCCGCCAGTTCCGGATCCATCGGGATCTTTGCCAGCACCGGAACCTGATACTGCGCCGCGATCTCGTCAATGTGGCTCTCGCCGAATACGTAAATCTTCTTTCCGCAGTCCGGACATACCACATAGCTCATGTTTTCCACCAGACCGAGGATCGGGATGTTCATCATCCGCGCCATGTTGGCCGCCTTCTCCACGATCATGCCGACCAGCTCCTGCGGAGAAGCCACGATGATGATGCCATCCAGCGGCAGGGACTGGAAAATGGTCAGCGGCACGTCGCCGGTTCCCGGAGGCATATCGACAAACATGTAATCGATATTCTGCCAGAGCGTCTCTCCCCAGAACTGCTTGATCACACCGCCGAGCACCGGACCTCTCCAGATGACAGGATCGGTCTCATTGGCGAGCAGCAGGTTAACGGAAACCATATCGATGCCCATGGCGGTGGAGCCCGGCACGATGAGGCCGTCAATATTTCCCACCAGATTCTCATGGACGCCAAAAGCCTTCGGGATGGAAGGACCTGTAATGTCGCCGTCCAGAATCGCGGTCTTATATCCTTCCCGCATGGTCGCGCAGGCCAGCAGGGACGTCACCATGGACTTGCCGACGCCGCCCTTTCCGGATACGATGCCGATCACTTTCTTTACGGAACTTCCTTCACTTAACTTCACACGGAAATCTTCCGGTTTTGCCTGTCTTTCTGCGCAATTTTCGCTGCAGGAACTGCAGTCATGTGTACATTCACTCATTTTTTCTTACCTCTCTTTTCTTTATTCCTTCCACAGGCGGCCGCACCGCCCTCTGAAACAGCTTTATCAAAGGCTCCGGCAGCAGATTCTGTCTCTGTCTGACAGAGTCTCTCCGAAAATATTTTCAGTCAAGCTGCTCCATGATCTCTTTCATATTTGCTGTGATATCTCCCTCAAAGACCGCGGAGCCTGCCACAAAAATATCGACACCGCAGTCCGCCAGCCGTTTTATATTGGATGCTTTCACTCCTCCGTCTATCTCAATCCTGACGTCCAGTCCCCGCTCATCGATCATCGCGCGAAGGGCGCGGATCTTTTCGTCGCAGTAGGAAATGTATTTCTGTCCGCCAAATCCCGGATTCACTGTCATGAGCAGCACCATGTCGATCTCCTCCAGCACGTAATCGAGGACACTGAGCGGCGTCGCCGGATTGAGAGCAACCGCAGCCTTCTTTCCGCACGCCCTGATCTGCTGGATCACTCTGTCCAGATGTTTGCAGGCTTCCGCGTGCACCGTGATGATATCCGCTCCCAGGCGGGCGTATTCCTCCACATACCTTCCCGGCTCTTCCACCATCATCTGCACGTCAAACACGGCATCCGTGAGCGGCCGCAGCGCCTTGATGACCGGTCCTCCGAAAGAAATCTGCGGAACATACATTCCGTCCATCACGTCAATGTGTATATATT
>DXEQ01000116.1 GCA_019114885.1 Candidatus Anaerobutyricum stercoripullorum | reverse complement strand
AAGTCACTTCCACTTTCACCTGTTCGCCCGGCTTGTGTCCGATCAGCTGTTCCTCAAAATCATCGACGAAAGACTGAGAACCGATGGTCAGGTCCGCACCCTCCGCGCTGCCTCCGTCAAACTCTTCGCCGCCAATGGTTCCCACGTAGTCGATGTTCACCACATCGCCGTCCTCAATGGCACGGTCCTTCACCTGTTTCTCCGTCTGGAAATTCTCCATGAGGGACTCCACCTGGGCCTCCAGCTCGCTGTCTTCCACGGAGATCTCATCCTGCGGAATCTCGATGGAGGAATAGTCGCACAGCGTCACATAGCCGCCGTCGCCTCCCTTGATCGTTCCGTCATCATTGAGACCCTGGCTGTAGTCCACCGTCGCCGCAGTGGTCTCCTCCTGTGCCTCCGTTGTCTTCTCCTGTGCCGTATCATTCTGCTTGCTGTTGCCGCAGCCGCTCATCATGGCCGCAGTCAGCGCCAGCGCAAGGCCGGCTGCCCAAACTCTCTTGATCATTTTTGTCATTCCTTTCTTACATATCTTACATAAAAAACGATATCTAAAAACTATATCGCACCTTTAAACAATATCACATCTGCGCGGACGCGTCCTTCTTTCCCCGTCCGCCAGTACATTTGCTGTCTAATCTGCCGAACCCATGGCAAGAAGAATCTCCCGCTCCAGCGGTTCCGCGATGACGCCGCCCTGCACGATGGCCTTTCTGGCGTAATACAGCGCCTCGCTCAAGGACATGTCCACGCCCTTTCCTTCCTTATACATCATGGCCAGACTGTAGCAGGCCATGCGGTGATCCGCCATCTCCACCGCATTCAGGAAGCAGGCGGCCGCCTCGGTATACTGGCCGGAATGATAATACTTCGTGCCCATCTGGTACATCTTCTTCGCCTTCGGCAGAGTCTCCTCCCGCGCTTTCTCCTGTTCCAGCTGGTAGGCTCTGGCAATCTTCCGGGCCTTGATCACGGTCTTCTCATACTTGGTATTGACCTCGTAGGAACCGTCCTCCTTCTTTATTAAAAGGGTCTGTGTGGCAAGGCCGTCCAGCAGATACTGCATCGACTCCCCGATCTCCTCCAGCGGCATCGCGGTGTTGAGAATCCGCTCCGTCTTCGCCACATCCACCACATGATTCTCCCTGAGCGGAAGCTGTCCCACAAAAAAAACGGAATGCTTCATCACATTCTTCTTCTCCTCCGTATCCGAAGCATTCCGGACCATCTGATACATATTGTAAATATTCTCTTTCGTGAGCGTCCTGCCCTCCATCATCGCGTCAATCTTTGACTGTTCCAATTCCCTGTCCTCCTGACAATTGTTATTCTGCAAATATAACAAAATTATATTGCATACCCCAACAATTGTCAATCAGCGAAACGAAGTGACCCATTCCACCAGCACATTTTCTTCCCGGGCGTCCGCCGGGTCGGCGCAGGAAATACAGATCCGGTAGTCCTCCAGCCACATTTCATAAAAGCCCTCGCCGGACAGGCAGGACACCTCCCGCAGCTCTTTTGTGAGTCCCTCTCCCGTCCGCTTCAACAGACTCTCCTTGCGGCACCAGAGCGTCAGAAAACGTTCCTCCTTCTCCCTGCCTTCGGCTGAGAAAATGTACTCCTGTTCCTCCGGCGCAAAATAGCGACGCACCATGCTGTCCCGGCAGGGCTTGCGCTTTTGCACATCGCAGCCAATCTCCTGCCGCCCCACGGCACAGATGACCAGCTCCCCCGAATGAGACAGATTAAAATGTAATCCCTCACAAAGGGGCTTCCCGTGCAGTCCCAGACTTATGGCGCCGCTCCCCGGCAGCACATGCCGCTGCAGCCATCCGGCCCCGGCGCTGTTCTTCCGGTCCTCCGCCTGCAAAAGCTGCATCGCCTTCTGCCACCGGCCTTCCGGCAGCAAAGTCTCCCACTCCGGGTGCTCCCTCGGGTCCTCCAGCCCGCCGGTCCGCATCAGCAGGAGGCGGGTCGGTCGCTGCTCACTCATCTTCCAATCAGCGCCAGCACTTCCTCCTTGCCGACAAAGCCTACTGACTGTCCCGTCACCTTGCCGTGGTCCATCACCACCAGCGTCGGGATGTTCATCACACCAAACCGGGACGTCAGCTCCGGCTCCTTGTCCACGTTGACGCTGACCACCTTCACATCGTCCACTTCCTCCGCGATCTCCTCAATGATCGGAGACAGCATCTGACAAGGCCCGCACCAGGTCGCCCAGAAATCAATGAGCACCGGCTTGTCCGCCTGCAGCACTTCCCTGTCAAAATTATCGCCTGTTATCTTTATCACTGCCATAATGGTTTCCTTTCTTACTGTTGTTCTTCTATCTTACATTATCGTGTTCTGTGCTGTTTTATTATTATACATGCGGTGAGGTTTGTCAATTAGATTTCTCTTACGAAACGGGGACGAAAGCTGTCTTCGGCTGGAAGGAGGTACTGATTTTTCTGGAAATAGGGGAATGGTTCCTCTCTAAATGAACAGGAGCAGATGCTCCTCTTTCGGCCGTCTATTACAGAACAAAGAGAAAGGGCGATTCCCCCGGTAAGAGGAACCGCCCCGCTAAAGCTTCACTATGTACTTTATCTCTGTACAAGTTTACATGCTGCACATCCATGAACCAGTCTGGCGCTTAGTTGACATCAATCCAGTCCGGATCCACCCAGTAGCCTCTGGTGGCATTCCAGCGGCGCTTCTGAATGGTTCCATCACTTAGTACGCGATACATCCAATAAACCACATCGGCCTTCGGTTCAATCTCTGCCGTCTCCGACGCTTCCACCATCACCGGCATCTGCAGCATGTCAGGAATGCTGGCCGGCATGGCAGAAAACAACATGGTGGCTGTCAGCATCCCGATGATTACTCTTTTGGCTAACTTCATAATCCGTTTCCTCCTTTATGAAAAATATTGATAATATATTCCTTCACATTTGTAAAAAACTCCGTCACAGGATTGCCATCATCTTCATATTCAATAATCGGATAGAAGTCAT
>DXEQ01000115.1 GCA_019114885.1 Candidatus Anaerobutyricum stercoripullorum | reverse complement strand
CCGACCGGCAAGGCTGTTTTACACTTGCACAGAAATTGGAAATATTATAGACTGGAAATGTTCAGAAATAACAAAAAGAAGGGTACACAATGGATAGAAACATGAAGACACCTGCATTACCACCGCTGCATATACAAATAGATATCTGTCCGCCTTATGACCGGGAATACCGGGAAACTGCCGAAAAAATGGTAAGAGCGATGATCGAAGAAGTCGCTGGCTGTGGTTGCGGATGTGACCGGGATATGTGTGGCGGCGTATCGCGTTGCTCCGATCCGGAAAACACCATCTGGCTCTGCGACACAGACGCCGCCATCCAAAAGCACCGGTCAGAAGACGTCCCTGTCATCGCCGTCTCCCATGAAGGAAATGCGTTGGAAGAGCTGATGGGAACACCATGGCTTATACTTTCACCAGCGGCGCTGACGGCAGATTTCCTCCACGAAATATACTGCCGTCATCACGGTCTTCCGCTGATCGTGACCGGGACCAGCCGCTGCCTGCTGCGGGAGCTGACCATGGAGGACTACCCGGCGCTGTTGAAACTGCAACAGGAAAATGCCGGAAATCCAGAAGGGTGCTTTTTTCCTACTGACATAAATGGGTCAAAATCCACATCGCCTGATAATCCCACTCCGATACCCGGACACCTTCCGACCCCGGATCGTAATGCAGAGTGGACAGACTTTCTGGCAAATTATATCGCCCACCAGTACCCGTTTTATGGGTTTGGATTGTATGCGATCATCCAAAAAGAGAGCGGCGAATTCATGGGCATCGCCGGATTCGCGCAGATTATGGAAGAAGACTTTTCCGGCGACAGGACATTTCAATCTGCCCTAACATGCTCCGATAACAAGTCCGGAGAGGCCATTGGCACGACTCCCGATCAATCTCTGCGCGCTGAGGTCAGCTACTCCCTCCTGCGGCAGTTCCAACATCGAGGCTGCGCCGAGGAGGTGCTGCGGGCACTCATGGCTTACGGACGAGAAGAGGGCGGATTCGAGCGCTTTGTCGCCCGGATCCGTCCGGAGAATACCGCATCTCTGGCCCTGGCCAGGAAATGTGGTGTAGAGGTTGAATATATACGATATGGCTCTCCATAAAAAGCGGGAAATCCCCCGGAGCGACTCCGGGGGGTTTTTTTAACAGATAAACATCGCATCCCCAAAACTGAAGAACCGATACCGTTCTTTCACCGCCTCTTCGTAGGCGGCCAGCACGTGTTTCTGCCCGGCAAGGGCGGAAACCAGCATGATCAGTGTCGATTCCGGCAGGTGGAAGTTGGTGATGAGGCAGTCCAGAATCTTGAACCGGTAGCCCGGATAGATGAAGATCTCCGTCCAGCCGCTGCACGGTTTCAGTCTGCCGTTTTCGTCGGCAGCGGACTCGATGGTGCGGCAGCTGGTGGTTCCCACGCAGATGACCCGTTTTCCGTTTTCTTTGGCGCGGTTGATCTTCTCCGACGCGGCCTCGTCGATCATGTAGAACTCTGAGTGCATGTGGTGGTTCTCCACATCGTCCACCTTCACCGGGCGGAAGGTACCAAGACCCACATGGAGGGTGACTCTGGCGATATCGATGCCTTTTTCTTCGATGGTGCGCAGCAGTTCCGGCGTGAAGTGCAGTCCCGCAGTCGGCGCCGCAGCGGAGCCAGAGTGAGTCGCGTAGACCGTGTTGTAGCGGTCTTTGTCTTTAAGCTGGTGGGTGATGTACGGCGGCAGCGGCATCTGGCCCAGCTGGTCAAGAATCTCCTCGAAGATTCCGTCAAATTCAAAGCGGATGAGACGGTTTCCCTCGTCAACGATGTCCATGACCTCACCGACCAGAAGGCCGTCGCCGAATTGAATCCGTGTTCCCGGTTTTGCCTTACGGCCGGGCTTGACGAGGGTTTCCCAGACGTCCCCGGTCTTTCTTTTGAGCAGCAGCACCTCAATCTTCGCCCCGGTGCCCTCTTTTGACCCGATGAGACGGGCAGGGATCACCTTGGTATCGTTGATAACGAGACAGTCGCCGGGCTGCAGGTATTCCACGATGTCCCGGAAAATGTGATGGCTGACCGCGCCGGTCTTTTTATCAAGCACCATGAGCCGGGAGTCCGACCGGTTCTCCAATGGATCCTGGGCGATCAGTTCTTCCGGAAGATCATAATAAAAATCACTTGTTTTCATATATTATCCTGTCCTTTTGATATAGAATCATCATAATCTGATGAACTGCCACCGTCCGCATGTGGCGGACTGCGGCAGTCTTATTTCAAAGCGCAAGGCTGCCGCAAGTCCTGCAGCAGCCCTTACATTTTCTGATTTATAATTACTGTGTTCTAAGCTCTGCGCCCATTTTCTTGCCGAGCTTCTTCATCACCTGGTTGGCAGTGTTCTCAATCTCCTGAGAGGTCAGCGTCTTCTCGTCGGAGCCGATAGTCAGACGGATGGTCACAGACTTCTTGCCCTGCGGAATCTGTTTTCCTCTGTACTCATCCACGAAGGATGCGTCCTTGAGCAGCGCAGCCGCTTTCTTTTTGCCCATGATCGTCTCATACATGTCATGCCATACGGCGCCCGAATCAAAGAGCATGGAGATGTCGTAATCGGTCTCCGGATATTCGGCCAGATGAGTAAACTTGTTGGTTCTGGATTTAAGCGGAACAAGCTTTGTGGCGTCCAGCTCAAAGAGCATCACGGAAAGGTTCTTGATGCCGCATTCCATGGATACCTTCTTCGCCATCAGGCCCATGTCGCCGATCTTCTCGTCATTTAAGTAAATGTTCAGCCATACCACGTTATCCGCCCACACCGGTTTCTCTTCTTTTCTGAACTCGTAGGCTTCCATGTGGGTGTAGCGCGGCATATTTTCCAGGACACCTTTTGCCTCACGGAACAGGGTGGTGATGTCCTTTTCGCTGCTGGCGAAAGCTGCGCCGATGTGTCTGCGCTGTTCCGGCAGAGATTCCGTCTCGTCATATACAGCCGTATAATTTCTGTCGAAGAATACCTGTGCCTCCTCAAAGATGGAAAAGTCGCTGAAATATCTCTCGTTCTTTGCCACCGCCTCACAGAGGTTCGGGAGCAGGGAGGAACGGATATAGCTCATATCCGGCGCCGGCGGCGTGGAAAGCTTCAGGATGCCGTCTGTGTTCGGAAGTACTGCATTTACAAATGTATCGTTCATCCAAGGGTAGGTGTACACTTCCTGCATACCGCAGCGGACAGCCAGATACTCTTTGATGTTTCTTACAAGGCTCTTGTCCTTCTGATTGATCGCAGCCGTAAATGTGGTGGCAAATGCGGTGGCTTCGAAGTTATCGTAGCCGTACATTCTGGCAACTTCCTCCATCACGTCGTCCTTGATGGAAATGTCGCCGGTGGAACGCCAGGTCGGCGCAGTCACGTGCATGTTGTCTCCGTC
>DXEQ01000114.1 GCA_019114885.1 Candidatus Anaerobutyricum stercoripullorum | reverse complement strand
CACAGAAAAAACAGATTCTCTGTGGTAAGATAGGGCCAACATCACAAAAACATCTCAGACAGAATGTCTGAACACATTTTATTATACAGGAGGAAATCATATGGCAGCATTAAATATAACAAAACAGAATTTTCAGGAAGAAGTTATGAATAGTGACAAGAAGGTGTTAATTGATTTTTGGGCGTCCTGGTGCGGTCCGTGCCGGATGGTCTCCCCGGTTATCGAGGAGATTGCCGCGGAACGGACGGACATCAAGGTCTGCAAGGTCAATGTGGATGAGGAGCAGGAGCTCGCTGCCGCTTTTCAGGTGATGAGTATCCCGGCGCTGGTTGTCATGGAGAACGGCAAGGTCGTCAATCAGGCGGTAGGGGCCAGACCGAAGGCGCAGATTCTTTCACTGCTTTGATACCTGTTATCGTCTGGCCGGATCTCCGGCCAGGCAAAACCATACTGCGAGGAGAAATTATGAGCATATTTGATATATTAAAGACACCGGATATCAACGAGGGACTCCGGGCGTTCCACAGTGAAAATGACGCAGTCCTCCTTGATGTAAGGACAACGGAAGAGTATAATGAAGGACATATACCGGAGAGCGTGAATATTCCTCTTTCGGACATACATTCTATATCCAGCGTGATCTCGAATCACAATGTTCCTCTGTTCGTATACTGTCACAGCGGCGCCAGAAGCCGTCAGGCAGCGGGGGAGCTTAAGAAAATGGGATATACACAGATAAAAAACATCGGCGGCATTACAGGCTACCGTGGAAAGGTGGAGAAGTAACATGAGTAAAAAGATTCTTATTGTAGGGGGTGTGGCCGGCGGAGCGACCGCCGCTGCCCGTATCCGCAGGCTGGACGAGACGGCAGAAGTGATCATCTTCGAGCGTTCCGGTTTTGTATCCTATGCCAACTGCGGACTGCCGTACTATATCGGCGGCGTGATCAGTGACAAGGAAGAGCTGACATTGCAGACGCCGGAGATGTTCCGGGAACGTTTTCAGATTGACGTCCGTGTACATCACGAAGTCACAGCCATTCACCCGGAGCGAAAGACGGTCACTGTAAAGAACCTGGAGACCGGGGAGACATTTGAGGAGAGCTATGACAAGCTGCTGCTGTCGCCGGGCGCGCGACCGGTACAGCCGAATCTTCCGGGAGCCGGGCTGAAGAATCTTTTTACCCTGCGCACCGTAGAAGATACGCTGCGGATCCGTGACTATGTGGTAAAGAACAAGCCAAAGTCCGCAGTCCTCGCCGGCGGCGGCTATATCGGACTGGAAGTGGCGGAGAATCTCCGGGAGCTGGGTATGGATGTGACGATCGTACAGCGACCGAACCAGCTGTTGAATCCGCTGGATTACGAGATGGCCTGCTTCGTGCACGCCAAGATGCGGGAGAAGGGGATCCGCCTCATGCTGGGACATTCCGTGGAAGGTTTTGAGAAGGCGGGTGATCAGGTAAACGTCCTCATTAAGGGTGAACAGACGATCAAGACCGACATGGTCCTCCTCGCCATCGGCGTGGCGCCGGATACCCATCTGGCAAAGGAGGCCGGACTCACTCTGGGAATCAAAAACAGCATTGTGGTCAATGACCGCATGGAGACTTCCGCGCCGGATATCTACGCTGTGGGAGACGCCGTGGAAGTGCGGCATTTTGTCACTGGCAGCAAGGCGCTCATTTCACTGGCCGGACCAGCCAATAAGCAGGGCCGGATTGCCGCCGACAATATCTGCGGTGGAAACAGCGTGTACCAGGGCTCTCAGGGTTCCTCTGTCATCAAGATCTTTGACATGACCGTAGCCACCACCGGTATCAATGAGCGCACGGCAAAAGACGCGGGAATCGACTGTGATAAGGTATACCTTTCTCCGTCCAATCATGCGTCGTACTATCCGGGCGGAACCATGATGACCATGAAGGTTCTCTTCGAGAAGAATACTTACAAACTGCTGGGTGCACAGATCGTGGGATATGAGGGTGCCGACAAGCGAATCGATGTGATTGCCACAGCCATGCACGCAGGCATGACGGCTCTCCAGTTAAAAGATCTGGATCTGGCATATGCTCCGCCGTATTCATCCGCCAAGGATCCTGTGAACATGGCAGGATTTATGATCGAGAACATCGCCGAAGGACGGCTTAAACAGTTCTTCTGGGATGAGGTTGGCGCATTGCCGGATGACGGCAGCGTCTTCCTGCTGGACGCCCGTACCAGAGAAGAGTACACAGCCGGCCACATCAATGGCTTTGTCAATATTCCGCTGGATGAACTGAGGGATCGGCTGAGCGAGCTTCCACAAAATGTACCGCTCTACGTTCTCTGTCAGAGTGGACTTCGCAGCTATCTTGCCTGCCGCATCCTGTCACAAAACGGATGGGACTGCCATAACTTCTCCGGAGGCTATCGGCTCTACGAGACCATCTACAGAGACTGTCTGGCTGCAAAACAGGCTTATCCATGCGGAATGGATAAAAAATAAGAAAGCGGGGCGATATAATGGCTAAATTGGAGAAACATATTCGGGGTGACTTTGACGCACTTCTTCAAAGAATCGAATCAGGAATCATAGACGGCAGTGTATCTGCCTCTCTGGAAGGCGCTTCTGACTTTTACAGCGGGGGCGCCCGCTGCAGCGTCCGCGTCTTTGAGCGCTACAGCGCCATCGGGAGCAACCGGGTCAGCCTCAGCGTCACACTGTTTCAGAATCAGAATGAGGACAGCGAGATTCACCTTTCGGCCATCACTTCCGGTGGAAGTCAGGCAATCCTTTTTAAGATCAATACTTTGGGAGAAGGCGCATTTCTTGAAAAGCTGGAGAAGCTGCTGGATGAATATTAGAAGATAAGGAATATCACAAGGCGGGAGAACAAAGATGGTTCTCCCGCCTGTTTCAATCTGTTTTATTTTGAAAAAAGGAACACCCTGTAATAGAATCAGGATTTCTCCCGCAGCTGCACTTTGCCGGCAGCTTTGCGTCGCCGCTCATCCTCGATGGCGGCATAATGCTTTCTTGTGGTGTTGACGTCCTTATGGCCCAGCACATCAGCCACCAGATAGATATCCCCGGTTTCTTTGTACAGCTGGGTTCCGTAAGTACTCCGCAGTTTGTGAGGGGTGATATTCTTTAATGTGGTGACCGTGCGGGAATATTTTTTGACAAGATTCTCCACAGCGCGGACGCTGATCCGGTTCTTCTGCATGGAAAGGAAGAGGGCGTCCTCCGATCCTTCCTTCGCCATGATCAGTTCCCGCTCATCCAGATAATCCAGCAGCGCTTCCCGCACCTCATCTCCAAAGTATAGAATCACTTCCGCGCCGCCCTTGCGGTGAATCTTCATGCCGTTGGTCTCAAAATCCAAATCCTGGATATTCAGGCCGACACACTCTGAAACACGGATACCGGTGCCAAGCAGAAGAGTGAGAAGGGCCAGATCTCTGACCTTCGTTTTGTTGTGGTACTTCTGCTGCGATTTGGTCAGCTTATCACCGTTTTCCACGGAATCCAGCAATCGGGCAATCTCGTCCACCTCCAGACGGATGATGGCCTGCTCGTGCTTCTTCGGCAGATTCAGAAGGCTTGCCGGATTATTCTGAATGGCCTGCTTCCGATAAAAGAATTTGTAAAAAGAACGGATGCAGGAGGCCTTCCGCATCCTTCCCCGTTCCTCGTTGGTGTGCACCTTGTTTTCCGGGTCCTCATAGAGCTTGATATAGTCCAGGTATTCCTCCAGCTGCGTGAGAGTGATCTTATCGAGGACGCCGACCGGCCAGGACTTCATCGGTCCATCCGCCAGGTCAGGATATTCCTCCTCCAGAAAACGAAAGAAAACCCGCAGATCGTAGCCGTAGGCAATCCTTGTCCGGGAAGAGGTGGTAGGCTCAATGCCGCGGAAAAACTCTTTACAGAAATCCGGCAGGTCCCGGCACAGCCGCCGCAGGCGCTTTTCATTTTCGATATTGACTTTATCATTGTAGCTGGCTTCCTGCATATCTATTCCTCCCCGTACTTATTATGGTAAATTGATATATAGTAAATGAGACTGTTATTTGGCCATATAGCTATAACGTGGAATGATACATTTTCCCTTATAAATGTTATTATAACACCATTTTTGCAAAAATCAATTGTTATTTAATCAAATAACAATATATAAATGATGTTTTATGTCATATCTTAACCCGTAGATTTCCTGGATCCGATTACATTTTCTTTACAGGCGGACATTTTGGATTGATGAGTCCGTTTACGATGGCGCGGAACATGCGGGCCTTGGCGCCGGGATTCTCATAATTGATCTGGTTGACCAGTTCTTTGGCGTATTCTCTCTTTGTGATGCCGTCCACCGGGCAGGGACTTTTGACCACCGGCAGATGGTTGGCCTCCACAAATCCCTTCACATCCCCTTCATACAAAAACAGCAGCGGCCGGATCAGGGTGAGGTCCATGCGGTCTAAGTAGGTGACAGGAGAGAAGGTGTGCAGCCGTCCCTCATAGATCAGGGACATCATCATGGTCTCGATGATATCGTCTTTGTGATGCGCGTAGGCCACTTTGTTGCAGCCCATTTTTTTGACCGCCTCGTTGAGCGCCCCTTTTCGCATCTTGGCGCAGAGGGAGCAGGGATTGCTTTCTTCCCGCACATCGAAGACAATCTGGGCGATATCGGTCTTTATCACATGGTATTCCACTCGCAATTCATCGCAGAGTTCCTGTATCTTCTGGAGATTCAGATTCTGAAATCCCAGGTCCACCGTAACCGCCACGATATCAAACTTCTTCGGATAAAAATAGCGAAGGTGGGAGAGAGCATAAAGGAGCGTCA
>DXEQ01000113.1 GCA_019114885.1 Candidatus Anaerobutyricum stercoripullorum | reverse complement strand
TACATAGAAAACAAGTCGGACTGGATCGACCTGCGGGCCGCCGCAGACGTCTCATTGAAGAAAGGAGAGTTTGCTCTCATTCCTTTAGGCGTCGCCATGGAGCTTCCGGCGGGTTATGAGGCCCATGTGGTGCCCCGAAGTTCCACATTCAAGAATTTTGGCGTCATCCAGACCAATCACATGGGTGTCATCGACGAATCCTACTGCGGCGACAATGACCAGTGGTACATGCCGGTTCTCGCCGTGCGTGACACCGAGATTCACGTCAATGACCGCATCTGTCAGTTCCGTATCATGAAGCACCAGCCTGTCATCCATTTTGAGGAGACAGACACGCTTCACCACACGGACCGGGGCGGTTTTGGCAGTACAGGAAAGGCGTAATATGTTTGATATATTAGAGAAACTTAATATATTAAAAAAATCTGTACAAAAGAAAAAACCGGGAATGCACCGTCTGCATTTCCGGTTTTTCCGTTATATTTATTGTAAATCCTGTCATAAAACTCATACAAACAGCCGGGCAGATGCGCCTTCTTCTGTCGTTCCGGTCCGTCTGCCCTCCCGTAATCTGCTGCGCTTCCTCTTTTATGACCGTGTTCTTCCCATCCTTTATCCAAGGAACTGTCCTGTCTGCGGCGTTCTGCTTCCTTACGGGGACTATGTATGCAGCAAGTGCGCTCCGCAGCTTCCCTATGTGCAGGAACCGACCTGCCTGTCCTGCGGCAAACCGGTCTCTTCTAGAGAGCAGGAATATTGCTACGACTGCCGCATATTTCCCAAAAGCTTTCGTTCCGGCCTGGCGCTTTTTCTGTATAACGAAAAGACACGTCCCGCCATGACGGCCTTCAAGTACAAGAATCGCCGCGTTCTCTCCCAGTTCTTTGCCCGCGAAATCTTTTCTCGCCATGCAGCAGATATTCTCCGACGGAAACCGGACGTACTGGTTCCCGTTCCCATCCACAGCCACAAACGCCGTCTGCGGGGTTATAATCAGGCGGAACTTCTGGCCCGGGATCTGTCCGTCCTGCTGCATATTCCATGTCTGAGTCACCTGCTGCTGCGCACCGTTGACACGCCGCCCCAAAAAGCTCTCCGCCCTCAGGCGCGTCTCAACAACCTGCAGGACGCATTCATGGTCAATCCCGCCTGCCGGAAGGAAATTACAGGCATCAACACGGTTCTCTTAATTGACGATATCTACACCACGGGAGCCACCATGGAAATCTGCACCCGCATCCTCCACGCCGCCGGAGTGAAAAATGTATATATTTACTCCGTATGTATCGGCGTCTCCAGAGATTAAAACCAGTTTTTTACACGCCGCCCTCCATCAGACAGTCTCTAAGTCCTGTATATCTCTTCTGCTCCGACTCGTTGCGGATCATCTGCTCCACCATGGTCTGGCGGCCGATGATGGCCACGCACCGCTGCGCTCTGGTCACCGCCGTGTAGAGCAGATTCCTGTTGCACAAAATGGACGGGCCGCTTAAAAGCGGCAGCACCACTGCCGGGTACTCGCTGCCCTGGGACTTATGTATGGTGATGGCGTAAGCCAGCTCCAGTTCATCCAGATTGGAGAACGGGTACTCCACCTGGCGGTTCTCATCAAAGACTACGGTCACTTTTTCCGTAAATGTATTAATCTTGCGGATGACCCCCATGTCTCCGTTAAAAACGCCCAGTCCTTCTTCCACGGAAAATCCTTTTTTATTGACGACCTTCCACTCGATCTTATAGTTATTCTTTATCTGCATCACCTTGTCTCCCTCCCGGAAAACTCCGGTGTGCACTTCCCGCTCTTCTTTATCGGGCGAGGCGGGATTCAGATAATACTGGAGTACCTGATTCATGTGTTCCACGCCCAGTTCGCCTTTGCGCATGGGCGTCAGCACCTGTATCTCAAAGGGATTCACGCCGATATATTCCGGCAGGCGGTCCTTCACAAGATAAATGACTCCTGCCGTCACGGAACGGATATCCTTCTTCTCAAAGAAAAAGAAATCCCGGTTCCGGTTATCAAGGACGATCTGCTCTCCCTCGTTAATCTTGTGGGCATTTAACACGATCCGGCTGGTAGCCTCCTGCCGATAGATCTTCGTGAGCCGCACCACAGGAAACACTTCCGATTCAATGATGTCTTTCAGTACATTTCCTGCGCCCACGCTCGGCAGCTGATTGGAGTCTCCCACCAGAATCAGCCGGGTACCTGGCAGTACGGCCTTCAGGAAGGAATACATCAGGGAAATGTCCACCATAGACATCTCATCCAAAATGATCACATCAGCCTCTATAGGGTTCTCCTCATTCTTCTCAAAGCGCCAGGTATCGCCATCCTCAATTCCTCCGTTCAATTCCAGCAGACGGTGAATGGTCTTTGCCTCGTAGCCTGTTGCCTCCGTCATACGCTTCGCCGCTCTGCCCGTGGGAGCCGCCAGAACGATATCCATATCTTCCGCCTCAAAACAGCGGATCATCAGATTGATGGTCGTAGTCTTTCCCGTGCCGGGCCCGCCCGTGACCACGAGAACTCCTTCCGTCAGCGCCTGCCGCACGGCGGACTTTTGCAGCTCGTCAAGCTCTATGCCAGTCTCTTCCTGCAATGAGGAGATACGACCGGCAAGTGTTTCTTCATCTGCCGGAAACTTCAGATCAAGATTCAGAAGCATGGAGGCAGCATTCCTCTCCATAAAATAGTAGGTGCTTAAATAAACGTGTTCCTCCTCACCCGCAACGCGAATCATCAGCTTTTTATCCATCACCAGATTCATCAGATGATCCCCGATATATTCCGGGGGCATACCGAGCATTTGCCCGGTATTGCGGCAAAGAATCTCTCTTGGCAGATACACGTGACCGGCTCCCACACTCTGCTGGAGCGTGTACAGAATGGCCGCGCAGATCCGATGTTCCGAATCCGGCGCGATTCCCGCCTTTGCGGCGATATTATCCGCGATACGAAATCCTATGCCGTGAATATCCTCCGCCAGTCTGTAAGGATTCGTCCGCAGAATATCATACATTTTATCGCCATATTCCTCAAAAATACGGACCGCCAGATGATTGGCGATCCCATACTCGGATAAAAACATCATGGCATGACGCATTTCCTGCTTCTCCTGAAACTGCACGGCGAAGTTCATCGCCTTGTGGATGGAGATGCCCTTCACCTCTGCCAGACGTTCCGGCTCTTCTTCCATGATACGGAAAGTATCCCCCTTGAACTTCTTCACAATCCGGGCAGCAAGCGCCGGACCGATACCCCGGACAGCCCCGGAGCCAAGATACCTCTCCATGGCCTCCTTATCTTCCGGCTCTTTCACCTGATAAGAAATCACCTGATACTGGGGGCCATGGGCCGGATGTTCTGT
>DXEQ01000112.1 GCA_019114885.1 Candidatus Anaerobutyricum stercoripullorum | reverse complement strand
CAAGTTATACAGCGTAACTTGAAATGAACTTGCGTCGGAATAAAATTTAGGCTCCAATTCATCCCGGTAATTATGGGCTGCATGGTAGACTTCCGTGATTTTCCGAAATCCGCTTCCCTGTCGCTCCATATATCCCAATCGGCCAAAAATATCAGCAAGGACTGGATTGCGACGGGTAGAGGAAATATTGAAAATATCCCTTTCCTGTATCCGCGTGCCATCTGCCATGCCACCGGGGGAAGTGATTGTAAGTCGGTCATCGTAAATGTCGATATGGACTTCGCTACCCAAGATCAGATAGTCACGATGAATCAGTGCATTGACAAGAGCTTCAAAAACGCTCCGTTCGCAGTAATCTGGCATTTCAATACGGGAGTTGGCTGTTTTCTTCCAACGTGTTTTCATATTTCGCTTTACGAAACTAACTCCTTCATTAAGCAGGATAATCAGGCTGCCGGAATACTCTGCACCGTCGAGCGCATCCACTATACCGCCGCTTTTATCAAGACCGTTCCAGCGAGTGCAGAACAGGCGGGATTGTTTGAGTGGTGCATCATCCGCAAGCAAAGCGCCTGCGTTGGTCAGCTTACCGTATTCATTCCGTATTTCAAAGGACTCAAACAGCTTTTCCTCCATGCTACTACCTGTCCAAGCCTTATATCGTTCACGCAGCTTGGAAAAAGCATAGTCCTTGAAATTATATTCGGAAATCAATGCGTCAAAGGTATGATTCATCCCTTTGAGAAGAAGCTGATTCAATACATATGACGGAGCCATCACGCTTTCGTTCCCCATACGGATATATGCTTCCATTACGCCGTCAGCCTTGTAATAATATGGCGTGGAATGCCCTGCGGAAATAGACAGTATAAGAATGTTTCTGCCTTTCTCCCGTTCGGGAGTGAGGATAAAGTTCGGATAAGGCGTGATCCGTTCTTTAATCAAACGGCTGATTGCCTCAGCGTCTGCCTGTGCATCGGCAAGCCCCACTACATTTCTGTTATCATCAATACCGAAAAACAATGTGCCGCCGATGCCGTTTGCAAAGGCGCTGACGCTTTTCAGCCAGCTTTTGGGCTTTCTCACTTCCAAAGCAACCTTAAAGTCACATTCCGTTGCTTCTGCAATCCATTCATCAATCATTGCCTTATCCTCCCTATCAGAGCGATTCTTTTTTGCCCTGCTCTTGTAAATATTGTGATTATCCTTGTACTGCGGGCTACAAAACACTGCGTTTGACTTGATTGCGACAACAGCTTTTTTGCACTACCTGCAAAGGCGGATCGGAGTTTTATTGTCGGTCAGCATAAAACTGAACATCAATTGTATTCCCGAAAGCAGGGAATGGAAATCCCAGATACTGGTCGGTTTATCCATCATGGCTATTGCCAATTTATAGTATCCATTATAATGTTTCTTCATTCTGTTATCAACCGTTAGTCTGTACGCTCTTAAAAAATTTAAAAAGCGATAACCGTTCGATGAACTATTTATCACACTGGGTCTGTCGGAAGAAGAATAACGGGAAATACGATGCGATTCTTTAGGGAATAACACAGTAAAAGGTGGGTTTTTTTGGCCCACCTTTTCAGTTTTTCTGCCGAAGCTCCGGCAGCACCGTGAGCAGCATGGTGATAAAGCAGGCGCAGCCGCCCAGCAGGTTGGAGATGGGCTCTGCCCAGAACACGCCGTCTGTGCCAAGTCCTGCCACGCGGGGAAGGAGGATGGTCAGCGGCACCACGATGATCGCCTTTCGAAGCAGGGAGAAAAAGGTGGCGTAGCGGGACTTGCCCAGAGCCACAAAGATACTCTGCCCGGTAAACTGCAGCGCCATGAAGCAGAAGCCGAAGAAATAGATGTGCAGGGCGGGGATACCGGTCTTTACCAGCTGCGGGTTATCGTTGAAAATGCGGATAAAAAATGCCGGGAACAGTTTCAGAAGTCCCCACATGAGCATGGTGTATGTTACGCAGGCAGCAGTAATGAAACCGATGGCCTTTCGCACTTTGTGATAAGCCCCTTCGCCGTAGTTAAAGCTCATGACCGGGGAGGCGCCGTTGGTGAATCCCTGTACCGGCATGGTACAGATATCCCGGACGGAATTCAATACCGTCATGACGCCCACGTACAGATCGCCCCCGTAAATCTGCAGGGTGGCGTTGCATGCCACCTGTACCAGACTGTTGGTAAATGCCATGAAAAATCCGGAGACGCCCAGCCCCAGAATCTTTCTGACTCTGGCTGCCTTGAGCCGGAGCGTGTTCCTCTTAAGTTGCAGCACGGCCTTTGGTCCGGTCAGAAACCGGAAGACCCAGAGCGCCGAGCAGAACTGGGAAAGGATGGTGGCGATGGCGGCGCCGGACACGCCAAGATGAAAGACAAAGATAAAGAGCGGGTCCAGAATGATGTTTAAAACAGCGCCGATCAGGATGGTGAGCATCCCCATACTTCCGAACCCCTGACAGTTGATAAAGGGATTCATCCCCACGGAGACCATAACAAACACCGTTCCCAGCAGATAAATACGGATATATTCTTCGGCAAAGGGAAAGGTGATGTCGCTGGCGCCAAACAGATAGAGCACCGGTTTGTAGATGAGCAGACCGAGTACGGTCAGAAAAAGGCCGGTGCCGACCAGCAGAGTAAAAGAGTTCCCCATATAGTTTTCTGCTTCCGTGGTATCGCCCCTGCCGTACTCCATGGCGCACAGTGGCGAACCGCCGTTACCATACAAGTAGGTAAAGGCGGAGACCAGGGTGATGATCGGGAAACAGAGCCCCACACCGGTCAGCGCGGTAGTGCCTGTGCCGGGAATCCTTCCTATGTAGATGCGGTCTACCACGTTATATAAAAGATTAAGTAGCTGCGCGAATATCATCGGCACAGCCACTTCACAAATATTCCTGTATACATTTCCTGTAGAAAAATCTGTCCGATGCGACTTCATAACATTTCCTTCTTTCCCTCAGTCTGTTTTCAGACTTGCTTTATAGTCATTCCCCCACTTAGCCATGGAATCAAGGATTGGTTTCATGGATTGTCCCAGTTCTGACAAACTGTACTCCACCCGCGGCGGCACTTCCGGATAGACGGTGCGAATGATAATACCGTCCTCTTCCATGGAGCGCAGGCTGTCTGTCAGTACCTTCTGGCTGATACCTTCCAGATCTTTTTTCAACTCATTAAAGCGCCACGGGCGCGTCTGCAGATTCCGGATAATGAGAAGCTTCCATTTGCTTCCGATGAGCTGTACGGTGGTCGCCACCGGGCACTCCGGCAATTCTTCTTTTGTCAGCATAAAAGTCCCTCCTTTGCAGGAATCAATTGTTTTTCCTGCATTGTATTATAATGAAATATGATGCTTTTTTCAACCCTGTACGAAAATAGTTACCGGATGGCAGCGCTGCGGGATGACAGCTTCATGATAACAACACAGATAGTTACCGGTTGGTAACCAGGTAATAAAAAAGTGCGTACTTTTTTTTGACGGTCAGATTCGTATAATGAAAGAGAAATGAGAACAAAACGAAGCGGAGGGAGAAATAAAGATGCTGAAAGAAATAGAGCAGAAAAACGAAAAACCAATGCCAAACGGGAACGATGAGTATACGGCTCAGAAATGTCTGGATATTTTGCGGGAAATCAAGGATGCGGCGTTTGCTACCGTCGATGAATCAGGAAAGCCGCAGATTCGCATCATCGATGTGATGCTTGTGGAGAATGAGAAAATGTATTTCTGTACGGCAAGAGGAAAGGATTTTTACCGGCAGCTGACCGCCTGCGGCGACGTGGCTGTGACCGGGCTGACCGGTGACTGGAAGATGATCCGCTTGAACGGAAGGGCAGACCGACTGCCGGAGCAGAAATATTGGATTGACCGGATTTTTGAACATAATCCGTCCATGAATCAGGTGTATCCGGGAGAGAGCCGATACATTCTGGAACCTTTTGTCATTGATGAGGGAGAGATTGAGATTTTTGATCTGGGGAAGAACCCTATTTACCGGGAGACTTTCTTCCTGGGGCAGGCTGTGAGAAAGAACGAAAATAGAGAGGAAAGGGACTCTGTGGGAGAGAAGGAAAACATACAAAAGCAAGTTGTCAGAACAGAAAACGGCTGCCCGGGAAAAGGTTTTCAGATTACAGATGCCTGCATCACCTGTGGCAGATGTGCGAAAAGCTGTCCGCAGCAATGTATCACGCCGGGAACACCGTATCACATTGAACAGCAACACTGTCTCCACTGCGGTTTGTGCCAGGAAGTCTGCCCGGCAGGTGCCATCCGGAAAATCTCACCGGACAATACCGGAGAAACGGTATAACCAGAGGATACACTGTAACAGGAAAGAGTATAAAAAGAGAGCGTGGAAAGAGGGATAAGTTTGGAAGTGAACTTCCAAATCTACCATTATTGACGCAGTAAATGCGTCAGGAAGGAGGAAAAAATGACACAGAGAAGAGGGAAAAACAGAACCATGAGAATGAGAAAGTTACATAGTTTCGTACAAAAAAAGATGCGGGGAGGAATCCTTGCGCTGTTCATCGTCAGCCTGACCGCAGGTCTGCTGACAGGATGCGGGCAGAAAGGAGCCGGGACAACGGTTCATATGGCAACTAAACCGATGACGGAACAGTATATTTTGGGAAGTATGATGAAGACGCTGATTGAGAAAGACACAGATCTGACTGTGGAGGTAACGGAAGGAGTCGGCGGGGGCACGGCCAATATTCAGCCTGCTATGGAAGAAGGAGAGTTTGATTTCTATCCGGAGTATACTGGTAGCGGTTGGAACGAGGTGCTCAAAGAGGACGGGCTTTATGATGAGAGCATGTTTGACATGCTGCAGGACGGATACGGGGAGATGGATATGGTATGGACAGGAATGACGGGATTTAACAATACGTACGGACTCATCGTTGCCAGTGATATTGCCCGGCAGTATCAGCTGACCAAAATCTCTGATCTGGCAGCTGTGGCAGACCAGCTGACTTTTGGCGCGGAATATGATTTTTTTGAGAGAGAAGACGGTTACGATGCGCTCTGTGATACCTATGGCCTGCGCTTTAAGGATACGATGGACCTGGATATCGGGTTGAAATATGAGGCTTTTCAGCAGGGAGAAATTGACGTTATGAATATTTTTACCACGGACGGCCAGCTGGCAGCGGCAGATGCCGTGGTTCTGGAGGACGATCTGGGGCTGTATCCATCTTATATGTGCGGATTTGTGGTGAGAAATGAAGTGTTTGAGGAACATCCGGAACTTCGGGAAGTATTTGACAAGATGGAAAATCAGATCACCGATGCGGAGATGGCAAGGATGAATTATCAGGTGGAGACGGAAGGACAGGAGCCGGAGGATGTGGCAACTGCCTTTCTTAAAGAAAAAGGACTGATTTGACCGCATATGCGGTATAGGAATTGATTCCCAAACAGGGGATCAGAGAAAGGGTTGGAGATATTATGACAGAAAATGTATTAAAATATGCGCTGGATAGCGCCGACGCCGTTGTGCTCGGCGCGGGAGCCGGACTTTCCGCTGCCGCGGGATACACGTATACGGGAGAGCGGTTCCGGAAATATTTTGGAGATTTCGCAGATCAGTATGGATTTCAGGATATGTACTCCGGCGGGTTCTACCCTTATGATACGCTGGAGGAGCACTGGGCTTACTGGAGCCGATACATTTATATCAACCGGTATATGGACGCGTCCAAACCGGTATATGAACAGCTGCTGTGGCTGGTGGAAGGAAAAGAGTATTTCGTGCTGACCACCAATGTAGACCACTGTTTCCAGAAAGCGGGATTTGATAAAAAACGGCTGTTCTATACGCAGGGAGATTACGGACTGTGGCAGTGTGTAAAACCCTGTCATCAAAAGACCTATGATAACAGGGCGCAGGTAGAAGAAATGCTGAAAGCGCAGGGATATGACATCGGCGCGGACGGCAGTCTGCTCCTGCCGGAAGGGAAGAAGCCCGCAATGCGGATTCCCTCGGAACTGGTTCCCCGTTGCCCGCGGTGCGGACGACCCATGAGTATGAATCTGCGCGCGGATCAGACCTTTGTGGAAGACGCGGGATGGCACCGGGCGGCAGAGCGTTATCATACATTCCTTCGCTGCCATGAAAAACAGCACATCGTTTTTCTGGAGCTGGGGGTCGGCATGAACACCCCGGGCATCATCAAGTATCCATTCTGGCAGATGACTTATCAGAATCCGAAGGCAACGTATGCCTGTATCAATTCCGGGGAAGCCTATGCGCCGAAAGAAATTTCCGGACGCGCTGTGTGTATGGATGGGGATATTGGCGAAGTGTTATGTACATTTTCAAAAAACAACTTGTAATCTGCATTGACTGCTGCTTGTGAAATTTCAAGTACCGTCACATGGAAAGGAGCCATCATGACACAGAAAGAAAAGAGAGAATATCTGATTGGAGAGTTGATCGGGGAATTTCCGCAGTATGCGGACATCAGGATACCGGAGGATGAGGAGGGACAGAAACACCTTCTCCGGAGTCTGATGAATGTGCGGCCGCCCCGCCCGGTCAGCGATACATTTTTAGAAGTGCAGGATGCGTATCTGGGCGAGGAAGCCGCGAGACGGGGCGTGACCGATGGCATGGCTCTGCCGGAGACGATGCCGGGCAGCCGGATCGTGCTGTGGCAGGGGGATATCACCACGCTCAAAGCGGACGCCATTGTCAACGCGGCCAACAGTGCTCTGCGGGGCTGTTTTGCACCCTGCCATTCCTGTATTGACAATATGATTCACAGCCGGAGCGGCGTCCAGCTTCGTCTGATTTGCGACAAAATGATGAATGAACAGGGGCATGACGAGCCGACGGGCCGCGCGAAGATCACACCGGCTTACAATCTGCCGGCCCGGCATGTGATCCACACGGTGGGGCCTGTGTTGGCGGGACCGCTGTCGCAGGAACACTGCCGGCAGCTGGCTTCCTGCTACCGCTCCTGCCTCAGCCTGGCGGCACGGGAAGGACTTCGCAGCATCGCGTTTTGCTGTATCTCCACGGGAGAGTTTCATTTTCCGCAGGAGAAGGCGGCGGAGATTGCCGTGCGCACAGTGCGGGAATTCCTTCGGGAAGATACGCAGATTGAGAGGGTGATCTTTAACGTGTTTAAAGATGCGGACAGGGAGATATACCAGCGGCTGCTGCTGTGAAAATATTTTTCGGATATAATTATGCAATAACTGTTGAAAAATTTTTGCGGAATATTGTATGATATAGGAGCGTTAAAAAGTAAATAAGAAACGAGGGACGAAACGTATGCTGACAGAGATTGTGGAAGTGATACAGGAGCGGTGGGATTTCTTTCTCGGGCTGCTTCTGGAACATATACAGATTTCCGCGGTGGCTATCGTGATCGCCATGGCGATCGGGCTGACGGTGGGAATCCTTATCAGCGAATACCGGGGAAGTTCAAAGGTAGTTATGGGAATCATTAATTTTATCTATACGATCCCGTCGATTTCCCTGCTGGGATTCCTGATTCCGCTGTCCGGAGTGGGCGATACCACGGCGATCATCGCGCTGACGGTCTATGCCCTGCTCCCCATGGTCAGGAATACTTACACGGGTCTTACCAATGTGGATCCGCTGCTGCTGGAAGCGGCAGAAGGGATGGGGAGTACCAGGCTGCAGATTCTGACGAAGGTGAAGCTGCCTCTGGCCATGCCGGTGCTCGTATCGGGAATCCGGAATATGGCGGTCATGACCATCGCCCTGTCCGGTATCTCCTCCTTTATCGGTGCGGGAGGACTGGGCGTTGCCATCTACCGGGGAATCACCACCAACAACATGGCGCTGACATTTGTGGGCAGCCTGCTCATCGCCATCCTGGCGGTGACGGTGGACTTTCTGATCGGGCAGCTGGAGAAGCTGAGCTGGCGGCACCGGGCCGGATGAGTACGGCCGGGATGCGGATATGCCGGCAGGCGACGGATACTTTGATGATACATTACAGAGGGAATGAGAAAGGAAAGAAAGACATGAGAAAAAAGGCAGGGATATTACTGGCGGCTCTGGCGATGGCAGGATGCCTGACAGGCTGCGGACAGAAAGACGATACCATCCATATGGCGACGAAGCCCATGACGGAGCAATATATTCTGGGAAGTATGATGAAGACGCTCATCGAGCAGGATACTGACCTGACGGTGGAGCTGACAGAGGGCGTCGGCGGCGGTACCGCCAATATTCAGCCGGCCATGGAGGAAGGAGAGTTTGACTTCTATCCGGAGTATACCGGCAGCGGCTGGAACAATGTATTAAAAGAAGAGAGCGTTTACGATGAGAGCATGTTTGATCAGTTGCAGGCCGGTTATGAAGAACTGGACATGACATGGACTGGCATGCTGGGATTCAATAATACGTACAGTCTTCTGGTGACCCGGGAGGCGGCTGAGAAGTACGACCTTCATACATTTTCTGACCTGGCGGGAGCGGCCGGTCAGCTGGTGTTCGGCGCCAACTATGATTTCTATGAGCGGACGGACGGTTTTGATGCCCTCTGTGAGGCGTATGGTCTGACTTTTAAAGATACGATGGATTTGGATATCGGATTGAAATACGACGCTTTCGAGCAGAGAGAGATCGATGTGATGAACGTCTTTACCACCGACGGACAGCTGTCTGCCGTGGACGGCGTGGTGCTGGAAGACGATCAGGGGCTGTATCCGTCTTATATGTGCGGTTTTGTGGTGAGAGATGAAGTGCTGGAGGAACACCCGGAGCTGCAGCAGGTATTTGACAAGGTGGAAGGGATGCTCACCGATGCGGAGATTGCCGAGATGAATTATAAAGTAGAGACAGAAGGGCAGGAACCGGAAGATGTGGCGACTGCGCTTCTTGAGGAAAGAGGTCTTTTACATGAGTAAATGTTTTGCCGGAAACGAGGTCTTTTCCGCCCGGACGGAGAGAAAGGAAACCGGTGTGCACTGTATCGAATATAAAAATATCCGCATGGCCTACGGGGAGAAGGTCATCATCGAGAACTTCAATCTGGCGGTGGAAAAGGGAGAGTTTGTGACCATCATCGGCTCTTCCGGATGCGGAAAGACCACGATCTTAAAGATGGTCAACGGTCTGGTCCGGCCGGTGAGCGGGGAGATTCTCATTGACGGCCGGTCAATCCGGGAGATGGATCTGACGGCCCTTCGCCGCAATATCGGCTATGCCATTCAGGGAAGTGTGCTGTTTCCGCACATGACTGTGGAGAAGAATATCGCCTATGTGCCGAACCTGATCAACAAGAAGGATAAGGCAAAGACGGCACAGGCGGTAGAGAAATGGATGCGGATCGTTGGTCTGGACGAAGAATTGAAGACCCGCTATCCGTCGGAGATCTCCGGCGGACAGCAGCAGAGAGTCGGTATCGCCCGGGCGCTGGCGGCGTCGCCGGAGATTCTGCTCATGGATGAGCCTTTCGGCGCGGTGGATGAGATCACAAGAAGCTCCCTGCAGGATGAGATTGCCCGCATCCACAGGGAGACCGGCATCACCATCCTGTTTGTCACCCATGATATCGATGAGGCGCTGCGGCTTGGTACGAGGGTTCTGGTGATGAATGAAGGCCGCGCGCAGCAGTTCGCGCTGCCGCGGGAGATACTGAACCATCCGGCCACGGACTTTGTGAGACAGTTGATCAGGAAAAAAGAGCTGTATGCCAGCTAAGATTAAAGAATCCCTCTCCGGAGCAGGAAGTCCGGAGAGGGATTCTTTTTTGAAAATATATCGCCGTATGTCCCTTAAAGTGGTCACAGGCGGGATTTAAAACGGTCCGAATCCGATGCCGTGGGCGATCATCACGAGCACAAAGGCGCTCACGATGAAGGACAGATAGATCTTCCAGCAGAATTTGATCCAGGAGCCGTAGTCCACGCCGCACATGGAAAGCTGCACTAAAGAACTGCCCGGCCAGAAGCTGTTGGTGATACCGTCGCCGTACTGGTAGGCGAGAACAAGTACCTGCTGGTTGATGTGCAGGATTTCGCCCAGCGGCTGCAGGATCGGCATGACAATGACCGCCTTGCCGCTGCCGGATACGACCAGGAAATTAAACAGTGTCACAAAGACGAAGATGATCAGCAGGGCCAGGATGGCGCTTCTGCCGTTGAGCAGGGTGGACATGCCGTGTACGATGGTGTCCATGATGCATGCCTGGTTCATCAGTACGACCACAGACTGCGCCAGACCGACCGCAAAAGCGGCGGCAAATACACGGACGGCACCCTTACAGAACAGTTGACACGCTTCGCTCGGTTCAAAACGGAAGATGATGGTCAAAAGGATGCCCATGATCACGTAGATGGCCGCAATCTGCGGGAAGCTCCATCCCAGACGGATGCATCCATATCCCTGAATGACGATGATGCACAAAAAGACGAAGAGTCCCAGCGCCCGGGCGGTGGTCATATCTTCCATGCCGGAAACGTGTTCCTCTTTATTCTGATTCATGTATTCTTCGCTCATAAGGCTGGCCTGCGGGTTCTTTTTGATCTTGCGGCAGTAGGAATACAGACCGGCAAGTCCGATCAGGTAGAAGACGATGAGTCCCACGCTGCGGAAGCCGATGCCTGAAAACAGCGGCAGGCCCACGATCTGCTGTGCCACGCCGGTGGTAAAGGTGTTCATCAGACCGGAGGTAAAGCCCACGGTACTGCCGATGATGGCAAGCCCGGTGCCGACCATCCTGTCATACCCGAGGGCGAAGCCGATGGTCACGGCCAGAGGATAGAAAGGATAGGCGGCCTCGCCATATCCCAGCACACCGAAGATCACGAAGATTGTATAAAAGATACATACCACGGAAAACTCCCGGCCTTTTGTCTTTTGCAGGATCAGATTGATGCCGGCGCCGAAGGCGCCGCTCACTTCCAGCAGGTAGATGACGCCGGAACTGATGAACAGCGTTCCCATGATGGTGGCGCCGTTGACAAAACCGTTGTAGACAGCCTCGAAATAATTCATAAAGGTGATCGGGGTGTCGTTCTTTACATATTGGAAGGTGTCCGGATCTACCACCGTGATCCCGGCGCTGTCGGTGATCCGTTCATAGCTTCCGCTTGGAATCAGATAGGAGAGGATGACCACAAACAGCATGATCAGCAGCAGGATGATGAAAACATGCGGCATGTGGAATCCTCTTTTTTCTTTTGCTTTCATTTGATGTTTCCTTTCTTATGATTATTCAGCCAGGAGACTGCCACACTGGCGTGGACGGCCGCGCCCAGCGGAAGGACGTCCTCGTCAAGCACCATCTGGGGACTGTGCAGCGGCGCGTTGCCCGGAGCGCCTGCTCCCAGAAATGCGAACATACCAGGTACTTCCTTTGTGACGTATCCAAAGTCTTCTGTTCCGGTCATGGCAGGAATCTCGCGGACACTGTCCTCGCCCAGCACCTCTCTGATGCACGGCACCAGTTCTTCGCAGAGCGCGGCGTCTGTGTAAGTGCACGGCGTGTGGAAGACGGTCAGGGTATAGTCGGCGTTCCATGCCTTTACATAATGGTCGATCAGTTCCGGGATACGCTCTTTCAGATGTTCGGCAGCTTCGATGTCCAGGGTGCGCATGCCGATGTGAAGCTCCGCCTCATCCGGGATGATGTTGACGGCGGTCCCGCCCTTGGCCACGCCGCAGGTAAGGGCTACCATGGCAGCCGGATCGGCCTCCCTGGTGACCAGAAGGTTGACGGCCTGATAGACCTGATTCATGACCATCAGCGGGTCAACACAGAGCTGTGGCTGAGAGCTGTGTCCGCCGCTGCCCTTGATTTTCAGAATAAATGTATCGAGGGAGGCGGAGTTTACGCCGGTGGCGTATCCCAGCTGGCCGGTCGGATCGGTGGATTGCACATGAAGGCCGAAGGCGGCGTCCACCTTCGGATTGGAAAGGATGCCGTTTTCCACCATGATTCTCGCGCCCGCTCCGGTCTCCTCACCGGGCTGGAACATGAGCTTCACCGTGCCGGGAAGATCGGTTTCCATCTGTTTTAAGATCTGCGCTGCGCCGAGAAGCATGGCGGCATGAGCGTCATGGCCGCACATGTGTCCGAAGCCATTTTCCGACTTGAAGTTAAGGTCATTCGTTTCCCGGATGGGAAGGGCGTCCATGTCCGCCCGCAGCAGGATGCATGGGCTGCCGCTGCCAATGGTGGCTGCGACGCCGGTCTCCTTCTCCATGCGGGGGAATCCGGCGGCCATGTAATCTTCGGTCATCTGTGCCGGGAGCGGGCCGCCGCAGTCCTGCCACGAGATTCCCATCTCATCCAGTCGTTTTTTGATGTAGGCGCTGGTCTGTGGGAGGTCCGTGCCAATCTCCGGAATCTGGTGCAGGTTCCGCCGGTCGGTCACGATCTGTTCGCGGATGGACCCCGCCATCTCCCTGATATGGTCTGTGGATATGCTC
>DXEQ01000111.1 GCA_019114885.1 Candidatus Anaerobutyricum stercoripullorum | reverse complement strand
AGCCGGATACTGTTTCTGGTATCCTCCGCCGCGATCAGATCCACTTCTTTCAGTATACGCAGCACCCGCAGCGTGATGTCTTCCAGATTCCCGATGGGGGTGGCGCACAAATACAGAGTTCCTTTCATTTTATCACAAACCTTCTTTATCCTGCCGCCGTACTCCGGCGGCATCCTGCGTTTTTGTTCTCACACCCGGCCCCCGTAGATCTGATAGACCTCATCCATATAGGAACCATCCTTCCTGTAAATGATCAGAGGCGGGTCCACCGTGATACGCTCTCGTCCTCCCTTGACTGCCTCGATGAGGACCATGTTGGGTTCTTTATCCATGTACGGATAGACCAGGCGCATTCTCTTCGGTTCAATCTTGTTCTCTTTCAGACAATAAAAAATCTCCGCCAGACGGAACGGACGGTGCACCAGGATCAGATGCCCTGTCTCTTTCAGGAGCCATTTTGCCGCCTGCACCACATCCGCAAAGGAACACAGTATCTCATGTCTCGCTATGGCCTTCCCGTAATTCTGATTGGTCTGTCCGTGATGCCCGGTCATATAAGGCGGATTGCAGGTGACATAGTCAAAGGAACCGGCCGGATAATGTTCCCGCACTGTCCGTATATCTCCCGCCGTCATCCTTATCTTCCGCTCCAGCCCGTTCATCTTCACACTTCTTCTTGCCATATCCACACAGTCTTCCTGATATTCCAGCCCCTCGATGTAAGACGCCTCGTATTTGGCTTCCAGAAGAATGGGAACGATTCCCGTCCCGCTGCACAGATCCATCACCCGGCTGTCCTTCCGGATGCCCGCATAGTCTGACAGAAGCACGGCGTCCATACCAAAACAAAACTTGTCCGGGTTCTGTATGATCTGAAACCCGTTGATCTGCAGATCGTCGATACGTTCCCCCGGGTGCAGGGTCACGCCGGACGCCTCATGATTCCACCCGTTCCCGTCAGGCTGTCCGCAGGCACACCCGCTGCGATTATTCTCATCCACATTCTGTTTTATCACTTCATTTTCTCGATTCATGCCCTTTTATTACCTGAATTCGCTTAGTGCAGTTTGGACTTTCGCTCTTTTTTCTCCAGCGCTTCCAGGCGCTTCAGCTCATCGTCCATCTTTACCTTTTCTTTTTTTCTGCGCGGCCGGAAATGTAAATCCTCAATCCTGTATTCGGCCAGTTCCTTTTCTCCCTTATCATCGGTGATCAGCACTTTCACCCGCTGCCTCAGCACGTTGACACTCTGTACCACGCCTTTTCCTCCGCCGACGATCTTTACCTCGCTGCCCACATCCGGAAGCTTGCTGTTCAGATATTCATAGGTCTCCTGCTCATTTTTCAGACAGCACATCAGCCGGCCGCAGACACCGGAGATCTTGGTAGGATTGAGAGAGAGGTTCTGCTCCTTTGCCATCTTGATGGATACGGGGATAAACTCTGATAAAAAGGTATGACAGCACAGATTTCTTCCACAGATTCCGATGCCGCCCATGATCTTCGTCTCATCTCTCACACCGATCTGTCGAAGCTCAATCCTCGTCTTAAAGACGGAGGCCAGGTCTTTGACCAGCTCCCGGAAATCAATTCGCCCCTCGGCCGTAAAATAAAACAGCACTTTATTATTATCAAATGTATACTCACAGTCGATCAGCTTCATATCCAGTCCATGTTTCTTTATTTTTTCCAGACAGATGCCAAAAGCCTCCCTGCTCTTCTCCTGATTTCTCCTGTGAATCTTTTTATCCTCTTCCGTGGCAATCCTTAAAACCGGTTTTAAGGTGGCGATGATCTTCTCCTCCTCCACCTCTCTGTCTCCCAGCACGACCCGGCCGTATTCCACGCCCCGCGCGGTCTCCACGATCACATTATCTCCCACTTTTACGCCCAGATTTCCGCCGGAAAAATAATAAATCTTTCCGTTATCCCGGAAACGGACTCCTATTACTTTTGCCATGTATTTCCTCCATTATTTCTACACGCAGCCTTACGTCTGACTTACTTTCCAATCTGATATTTATTTCTGATCAACAATAATAAAACCTCCAGAGAGGTATCATAATTTACATTGGCGCGAATCCGCGCTCTCGTCTTCTCAATCTCAAGAAATATCTCGTTGAGTGCCTCGAAGGACAAAAGCCCGCTCTGTTTCTTAAGAAAAGGATAGGCATTATGAAAAATGATCTCTGCATCCTCGCCGGTAAGCTTCAGCACCAGAACATCCCGAAACCACATCAGAAGGATATCCAGAAAATCTCCCACCGATTCCTTCCATTTTTTCATTTCCTTTACCCGCTGTGTCAGCTCATAAGGCTCCGCCTCATGGATATATTGTAACACAGAAATGGCAAATTGTCGCAGTTCCTCAAAATCTTCTGACAAAGCGGCGTCCGTCGCCTTCCCAAGATTGCCCATGGAAAAGCCCACACAGAAATCCGCTGTTTTTTCCGACACATGCAGCCGCCCGGTCAGATACTTCCGGATACTGTTATCATCCACCGGCTTCACCGTAAGCAGGATACATCTCGATAAGATGGTCGGAAGAAAAGCGCCCCGGTTCGTGGTAAGCAGCAGGATGATTCCATATCCCGGCGGTTCCTCAATGGTCTTAAGAATAGCGTTCTGCGCGGCCAGATTCATTTTCTCCGCCTCATCCACAATGTATATCTTATAAGGCCCCTTATAAGGCATCACATCCATCGTGTTAACTACCTGCTCTCTGATTTCGCTTACACTGATCACACCCGGCTTCTCATGACTGACCCAGATCACATCCGGATGATTCTTATGTTCGATCTGAATACAGGAGGCGCAGGAACCGCAGGCTTCCAGATAGTCTCCACTGTTCCTCCCGGTGTCTTCCCGCCGTATGGTGTCTTTCTGAATCACAGTGTCTTCTGCCGATTCGCTCACCAGGCCTTCTGCCTGCCGCAATCTTTCCTCACACTGCAGGATTTTCGCGAAGGCAGCCGCGATCATTTTCTTGCCGCTGCCTTTCTCCCCTTCCAGGATGTACGCATGAGACACCTTATTCTGTTTGATGGCCGTCCGGAAATGTTCTTTCAGTACCTCATTTCCCAGAATCTCTTTAAAATCCGGCATACTCTCTGTCTCCCTGTCTCTTTGGAGCGAGTCTCCTGTCTACTTCTTCCCGAATTTGCCTCTGAATCTCCTCCACCGGAGCCGCTCCGTCTATCCGCACCACTTCTTCTCTTCCCGCCAGAACCTGCCGATATCCTTTCGAGACCATGGCATGAAAATCAATGCTCTCCTGTTCCAGTCGGTCCAGCTTCTTCTGTGCTTTTTTCCGGCGAAGACCTTCCTCTTCTGTGATATCAATAAAAAAGATACAATCCGGTCTATATGCTCCGATGCCCGGTGCGTTGACAGCCGCCACAGTATCCACACCCAGTCCTCTGGCAATTCCCTGATATACTATGGAAGAGTCCACAAACCGGTCGCAGATGACCACCTTTCCCTCCTCAAGTGCCGGTATGATCACCTCCGCCATCAGCTGCGCCCGGGAAGCCGCATATAACAGCATCTCCGTCACATCGGACATTTCCTTATATTCCGGATTCAGGATGACGTCGCGGACTGCCTCTCCTACCGCCGTTCCTCCCGGTTCTCTCGTCACCAGGCATTCCCGGCCATTTTCATTCAGATACTCCTTAAGAAGAGCAATCTGCGTTGATTTGCCGGAACCATCCGGCCCTTCCATCACAATAAACATTTTCCGCCTCCGCATTTCTTTAATACCGATATATCACTTCCGGACATTCCAAGTACATTATATCCATTATAAATGTAATATCTCAGATTTTCCACTGTTTCTTTCATGATTTTCTCCCCGGGCACCAGAACAGGAATTCCCGGCGGATACAGCATAACATACGCTCCGGCCACTCTTCCCGCCGCCTCCTCCAGGCGCACCGTCTCCTTCTCCAGATTCTCACACTGCCAGGACTCCAGAACCTTTTCCGGCAGAAATATAAGTTCTTTTCCGGCTGTCTCTGTACATTTCAATAAGTCATTCTCATGGCCGGATTTTTCACATTTCAATAAGTCATTCTCATGGCCGGACTCTTCACATTTCAACAGATTCTCTTTATGATCAGACATACTTTTCATGATTTCCCGGTCGATCTCCCGCAGAGCTTCCCACAAAACTTCATACATCTTCGCGCTGTCGCACACGGAAGTCATGGCAATGCAGTGAAAATGATCTGCCATCTCCAGTTCCACGTGATACCTCTGCAGCAGAGTATCAAAAAGACGGATTCCATTCCAATCCGTATTTTTCACCGAAAATACCAGCTTTCCTCTGTCATAATCCCAACAATGCAGACCTTCCTTCCCTATCAGATGAATACACCGCAGTTGTTCACATTTCTTTCTGAAATTCTGAAGGTTATCCACATATTCCTGTACTTTTGCTGCATTTTCGTGCATAAAAGCGACCGAATACTCCGCAGAAGCCATCAATACATAGGAGGGACTGGATGACTCGTAGACAGAGAGCATATCGGTGATTCTTTCCGGAGAAATCGTATCACTGCACAAATGCAGAAGCGCTGTCTGTGTCATGGCCGGAAGCGTCTTGTGAGTGCTCTGGATCACAATATCCGCCCCACATTTTACCGCACTCTCCGGGAAATATGTATGGAACGGAAAATGTGCTCCGTGAGCCTCGTCCACGATCAGAACTGTGTCATAGCGCTTCGTCGTCTGTTTCAGCCGGGCTATATCCATGACCACACCCTCATAAGTCGGAGACGGCAGGACCACTGCCCTGATATCCGGATGCTTTTCCAGCGTCTCTCTGATTCTCTCCATCTGCTCATCGCCGATTTCCTCAAACAACTGATACTGCCCGGACAGGTTCGGCTCAAAATAATATGCCTTCAGACAGAGAATACGGATAGCATTGTATACAGATTTATGACAGCTTCTGCTGATCAAAATACCGTCCCCCTGCCGACAACAGGCGGAGATGGCGGCCAGAATCCCCACGGTACTCCCATTGACAAGATACCATGATTCCCTTGTTCCATAAATGTTCTTCAATATATCCATAGATTCCCGTATCATTCCTTC
>DXEQ01000110.1 GCA_019114885.1 Candidatus Anaerobutyricum stercoripullorum | reverse complement strand
AATCTCTCTTAATAACAAAAAAATGAGCACAGCGCCTCACGCCTTACTCACTACAGACGCAGAAGTCCGAATCTGCGGTCCAAACTGGACTAGCTGGATTCGAACCAGCGAATGCAGGAGTCAAAGTCCTGTGCCTTACCGCTTGGCGATAGCCCATTAAGGTGGGTAGAGGGATTCGAACCCTCGGCCTCCAGAGCCACAATCTGGCGCGCTAACCAACTGCGCCACACCCACCATAGTCAGGACAGCCTGACAAACGTGCCCGAAGGGATTCGAACCCCCGACCCACGGCTTAGAAGGCCGTTGCTCTATCCAGCTGAGCTACGGACACGCATCATGGTGAAACAATATAAAACTGTCACCTCTGCTCGACTATGCAAAGCAGAAGCGGGTGATGAGAATCGAACTCACGTATCTAGCTTGGAAGGCTAGTGTTCTACCATTGAACTACACCCGCAGGTATCGGGGTGACAGGATTCGAACCTGCGGCCTCTTGATCCCAAATCAAGCGCTCTAGCCAAGCTGAGCCACACCCCGATGTGCTCTCTGTCAACCGCTCTCGCGTTGACAAGTAGCATTATATAACAGTCGAAAATAAATGTCAACAGTTTTTTTCGTCTTTTCTCTAAATTTTTAATTATATATATTTTTTGGACAATTTGAACAAATGCAGGCATTTTCTCTGCGGCGACGACGCCGGGCAGGGAGCTGCCGCTTTTTGCCCGTATGCCTTCCTGCAAAACATTTTCTCTCACGGGAGATAACGGCTTATAAATAAAACAACTGCCGCAGAAAATATGACCTTTCTCTTTGCCATATCCCTGCAGCAGTTCCTCATACCTGCCGGTCCTTATTCTTCCGTTGCTTCGTCCTCGGTATCCTCAGCAGCTTCCTCGACCTCTTCGTCGTCATCGAAGAAATCATCGTCAAAATCATCAAAATCTTCATCCACATCGTCCAGATAGTCCGGGGATAAATATTTATAAACCAGGGCTGCGATACCTGCAACAGCTGCGATGGCTCCGATGATAGCCAGAACCCATAAAATCTTTCTGGATTCTTCCTCTTCCTTCCGACCGTTCATCAGATTCGATAACTTAGCTACTCCGATCAATTCATCAATATTTTTCATGATTATTGCCTCCTTGCTGTTTTCTTTTATTATATCACGCGACAGGCTTCTTTACCAATAGATTATTTGACTTTTTTCAATTTGGCAAAAGATGCAAACATTTTTTTGCGACCCACCCGGTCAAAATCCACGGACACTTCAAAATCTTTCCCTCCGTGGACGATATCCGCCACAGTGCCCTCGCCGAACTTGATATGCTTCACCCTGTCGCCTACCCCGTAATCCAGGGAGGATAAAGGCTTCACCTTGTAATCATCCAGGCTGTAGGGCTTCTTTCCCCTTGTACCGTACGCATAACGGCGGGAAGACTCCGAAACCTCCCGCTCCACGGCCCGGTCCATCTTCTCCTGCATCGGTGTCTTTTTTGCCTTGTCCAGATATTCCTCCGGTATCTCATCCACAAACCGGGACACCCGGTTATACTGCGCCTGTCCCCGCTGCATCCGCCGTCTGGCGGCGCTTAAGTACAGTCTCTCTTTCGCCCTGGTGATTCCCACATAGCACAGCCGGCGTTCCTCCTCGATCTCCGATTCATCTCCCGAGATCATGGCTCCGTATCCCGGAAATACGCCTTCCTCCATACCGCCCAGGAATACATTTGCAAATTCCAGTCCTTTGGCGTTATGTAAGGTCATCAGCAGTACCTTATTGTTGGCCTCCTCCAGATTGTCAATCCCCGCATTCAGAGTATACATATCTTTTTCCATGAGGAAATCCGTGAGGGTCGGCTCCTCATTGTTCTCCTCAAAATAGACGATATCGTTGATGAGCTCATCGATATCCTCCAAACGGCCGGCCGCCTCGTCAGTGCCTTCTATCTCCAGCTCCTTCCGGTAGCCGGTCACATCCAGGATATGAAGCATCAGCTGACTGATGTCATTTTCCATGGCATAATCACGGAAATCACGAATCATCTCGCCGAACTTTTTGATCTTGGCGGCAGTTCTTCCGATCTCCGGTATGACGTCCGCCCGGAACACCGCTTCCAGAAAACTCATCTGATGAAGAATGGCATAATTCTGGATCCGGTCCACCGTAGTCTGTCCGATGCCCCGCTTCGGGACATTGATGATCCTCTTGACCGCCAGATCGTCATTGCCGTTGTCCACCACCTTAAGATAAGCCATCAGGTCTTTGATCTCCTTGCGGTCGTAGAAACTGATCCCCCGGACGATGGCGTACGGGATTGCCCGCTGTTTCAGCTTCTCCTCAAAAATGCGGGACTGGGCGTTCGTCCGGTACAGGATGGCCATATCCTCGTAAGGCACACCGCGCATGGCAAGAAAATTAATGTAGGAGACCACGCCCTCGGCCTCATCGTACTCCGTGTCATACTGCCTGAAATGTACCAGCTCGCCCGGCACATTTTCTGTCCAGAGCTTTTTCTCCTTCCGTCCCCTGTTATTGACGATAACGCCGTTGGCGGCATTTAAAATGTTCTGGGTGGAACGGTAGTTCTGCTCCAGACGGATCACATGGGCGTCCGGAAAATATTTCTCAAAATTCAGGATATTAAAAATATTGGCGCCCCGGAACCGGTAAATGGACTGGTCGTCGTCGCCCACCACGCAGAGGTTGCGATATTTGGACGCCAGAAGCTTCACCAGCATGAACTGCACGGTGTTGGTATCCTGATATTCGTCCACCATGATATAGCGGAATCTCTCCTGATAATAGTCCAGGATATCCGGATACGCCTGAAATAACTCCACTGTCTTTACCAGCAGGTCGTCAAAATCCATGGCGTCGTTCTCTTTCAGACGCTTCTGGTACTCCTCATAAATCTCACTGATGCGGATGTCCCGGTAATTGTCACCGCAGTCGTTCCGGTAGTCCCGCGGCGACTTGCACTCGTCCTTTGCGGCGGAGATGGCGGAGAGCACCGCCTTTTCCGGAAACTGCTTCGTGTCGATGTTCATGGACTTCAACACTTCTTTCATCAGCGACTTCTGGTCGTTGGCGTCATAGATGGTAAAATTCCGGTTATACCCAAGCAGATCCGCATGTCTTCTGAGAATCCGGCTGCATGTGGCATGAAATGTACTGATCCACAGGTCTTCGGAACCGGGTCCCACCAGATCTACCGCCCGCTCCCGCATCTCCTGCGCTGCTTTGTTGGTAAATGTGATGGCGAGGATATTCCACGGATTGACCCCCTCTTCCCGGATCAGATACACGATCCGGTGCGTCAAAGACCGGGTCTTTCCCGTTCCCGCCCCCGCCAGCATCAGAAGGGGGCCTTCCGTGCAGTAGACCGCCTCCCTCTGCTCTTTATTTAAGGAATCGTAAATACTCATAAGTTTCCTTTCTGTCTCATGTTCTTGTCGCTTATCTCTAATGATCATTTTAACTTCTGGCCGCAGTTTGAGCAGAAATTCGCCCCGTCCGTCTTCTGACCGCAGTTCGGGCAGAAATTCGGATACGCCTCCGCGCCGGAACCTGCCTGCGATGATCCGGACGGCGCGGCCCCTGTTCCAGACGGTGCGCTGGCTCCCGCACCCGGCTGCGCTGCCGCTGCGCCGGAGAGATTCTGTCCCATCTGATTCATGATCTGCTGGCCCATCATCATCCCCATCTGCATGGAAGCCATATCCGCCGCCACCTGTCCGCCCTGCGCGCCGCCATTTGTCATGGAGTCAAGCACGGCCATCTGCTGATAGCGGTTCATATCTCCCACCATGCTCTGGCCGGCCACCTTGTTGATCATCTCCTGGATCTCCTCCGGGTAGCTCACCGAATTGATCTGAAATCCGGTCATGGAAAGGCCGATGTCCGACAGTTCCCTGTCCAGATCCGTCATGATACCGTCCGAGATCTCCGCCGCATTGGCCTGGAGATTAAACATGTCCTTTCCTTCCCGCACCATCCACTGCAAAAGGAGCTGGTCAAGATGAGAAAGCACCCGGTCTCTCACCTCTTCCGTCGTAAACTGCTTCTTAATCCCGGCCACCTTCTCGATGAGCATCTCGTAATCGCTCACCTTAAACTGGAACATTCCGTTGGCGCGAACCGGCATCCCGCCCGGCAGGGACGGGTGCGGCAGGTTGACCGCCTGCTTTGTCCCCCAGCGCATGGTGAACTCCTTCGTGTTGACAAAGAGCACCTCCGCCCGAAGACCGCTGTTGAACCCGAAGCGAAATCCTTTCAGCGTGGAGAGAAACGGGATGATATCAGACTCGATATCGTAATTTCCCTCCTCCTGAAAGATTCCTTCGATCTTGCCGTTATACAGAAAAATCGCATCCTGTCCCGGACGGATGATCAGCCGGGAACCCCTCTTGATCTCGTCGTTGTTCCATTTATAAAAAATCACATCATCTCTTGTTTCCTGCCATTCCACCACGTTGGCAAATTGTCCGCTGAAAAGACCCATGATACCCTCCTGTCTCTGATCCATCTTCTTATCTGACATACTCCCTCATGGGCGCCGTCTTATAAACGCTCCTCCCATGATAGTTCTTTGCCTATGCTGCATTCCCGCCGTTCC
>DXEQ01000109.1 GCA_019114885.1 Candidatus Anaerobutyricum stercoripullorum | reverse complement strand
ATAGCCGGTCTCCTCCACCAAGGTCTTCATCGGCACCTTTCCTCCACTGGCATATATTCTGGCGCGAACATACCGCTCCAGACGATTCCATCCCTGCTCTGTTCTCCCGCCAATCAGCTGCTTTTCATAGCTTTCCAGAAAAAATCGCGCCTGTTCCTCCAGAGTACACGCCTCCATAAGCTGTTCTGCAAGATGGTCTCCATAAGCGTTTCCGGATATCTCAATGTCTGCATTCACCAGCTCTTTCGCGGATAGCCCTTCCGGTAAAAAACACTGTCCCGGCAGAAAACGTACTCCAAAATACCAGCTGTCTGTTTCCAGTGGCCATTCTTTTGCCTGAAGTACCGTTCCGCCGATAAAAGACCGAAGCTGATTTCCCTTTTTCTCAAACAAAATATCCACACTTCCGTCGGGAACCGCCTGCAGAATATCCGCATTTTCTCCCAGAGAGAACGTATAAAACTGTGTGATGCCGAGAGAATGCTGCCGCATTTTCTGAAAATTATCTGTTCGCAACGCCATATATGGCTGTCCCACTCTGATCTCGTATTCCTTTTGCAATCTCACAAAATGTACCGCCGGCCGGTTCCTGCCTGAGATATCTCCGTATCCTCTGTCTATGCCATATCCGGATTCTCCCAGAGGAGCAGCTCCGTGCCGATTCCTTTCCGCAGAGCATTTTTGTAAACAGTCTCTCCCCAGGCGATATCTTCCACCGGCATTCCTCCCACAGAATACACGATGATATCATCCTCGGACTGCCGTCCCGGACACTTTCCGGCTATAATGTCTGCAATATCTATAATATCTTTCTTCTGTATCTTCCCTTCGTGGAGAAGGTCCGTAAATTTCGAACCGATGATTCCTACCAGTTCATAACTCGGATATGGGAATTCTTCCGCCCACGCTTCATACAGTTTGTAATTATCCACCACAAGCCTGCACTGTCCGGTGAGGAAAGACTCGTCAAACCGCCCGGCAGACGGCATACAGATCAAAGCCCCTTTCTTCACCCATTCTCCGTTTATGTAAGGATATTCCGATTCTTTTGTACCTGCCGTCGTTGTCATGATAACGATATCACTGTCTCTTACCGCCTCCTCTATGGTATCGCAGTTTTGGATATTTTTTATACCGGGACATTCTTTCCTCACATAGTCGCCAAAGGCTGCCAGCGATTTCTCCCCTCTTCCTTTTACCTTCACATTTTCCACGGAAGGGCAGGCGCAGGCGACAGCATTCAGCGAAGTCCTTCCCATGATTCCCGGACCGATCACAGCCACTGTCTTCGCGTTTTTCGGCGCCAGATATCTGGCTCCCACGCCAGGAACGGCTCCCGTCCGGTAAGCACTTACCAGATTGGCGGACATGAGAGCCAACGGAGCGCCCGTATCCTTGTCATTCAGCATCATCATGAGAATGGAACGAGGCAGCCCTTTCGTTTTATTCTCCACGTTAGAGCCATACCATTTCATTCCTGCCATCTGGTATCTTCCCCCAAGATAAGCCGGCATCGCCATAAACCGGCGGTCATCGGCATTTTGAGGCATTCCCCGAAACGCCGGATGATCCGGAAAAATAATCTGCATTCCGTGGGAATTATGGTTCATGCCGCCCATCACATAATCTCCTCTATTCAGTGTAAGCAGCATATCTTCCATCACATCCACACAATGGGACATATCTTTTACGCCCGCCTTTATCATGTCAGGTTCGCTCAAATATAAAAATTTCATGTTTGCCTCCTTCTCGGCAGACGGCAGCTTTCTTTACCAGAAAGAAAAATGGCGCCAGAACCTTTTCTGACGCCATTGCCGTATTTACCATATCATGTTCTATTTTATTTGTAAAGAAAAATATAGTTATATAACAGGACGGAACCGGTCATAGCGAAAGGCCGAGAGATCAAACAGCATCTCCTCTCCCGTCGCCATCTGTGACAACAGATATCCCGTCACCGGCGCGATGCCAAATCCATGCCCGGTAAATGCACAGGCAAGAATCAATCCCGGCACTTCCTCCACCGGGCTTATAACCGGCACACCATCGATACAGACATCCTCATATCCCGCCCAGGTTCGCACAATTTTTGCGTGTGCCAGTTTAGGGATATATTTGAGAATCCCCCGGCATGTGCAGGAAGCAGTGATACTGGAGACAGCCATATGCCCGTCGTCTCTGTTTACCTGTTCAAAACCGGACTCTCCCCCAAACACAAAGGAACCGTGTCGGGTCTGGTGTCCGTAAAAGTCTGCATCGGCAGTGCCAAGCATCTGCGCGAACATAGTCGGTTGAGCCTCTGTGACCAGCGCCTCAATCAAAACATTGCTCATAGGGATATCAATACCGACCGTAGCGGCAATCCCGCGACTCTCGTAGCCTGCCGCCAGAATAATCCGGTCGCCTTCATAAATATTCTGTTTTGTGACAACCTGTCTGGCCTTTCCTTTTATTTTTCGAATAGCCTGCACCTCTTCTCCTGTTATAAACCGGGCTCCCAGTTCCCTTGCGCGCATATAATAGCCAAGAGTTGCTTTCAGCGGGTTGGCATGCCCGTCCGTCGGGCAGAAGCTCGCGCCGATGACCTCCCCGGAGAGATATGGGTTTATCTGCCGTACTTCCCCGCCGTCAAGCATTCTCACATCAAGACCGCAGGAAGAGGCTTTTTGGGTCAGTCCCCGGAGGATCTGCAGATGGTTTTCCGTTTTTCCCAGCCGAAGATTACCTTCCTGACAGTATTCCACATCCACTCCCAGTTCTTCGGACAGTCCCGGCCACATATGCCGTACTGCATACATGGCAAGAGGCAGTTCCCTCACATCCCGGCCAGACTGACGGACACCCCCGCCGTTTCTTCCGGAACCACCATTTCCAATATGAGGACTTTTTTCCAGTACGATGACAGAGAGTCCCTTTTTTCTCAGATAATAGGCGGCAGCACAGCCAATAATCCCTCCACCTATAATAATCACATCGGAACAGTTATGCATCGCTCTCCCCTCCTTCCCGGGCAAGCACCCACATTTCTACCGGCCGCATAGGCGCTCTCGCAGTGGCCGGCTCCAGCGTATCAGGCGGCACCTGCAGTTCTTTTGCCACAATCTGCCGCACTAATCTGGAGCAGGTCTGTCCCTGACACAACCCCATACCGGTTCGCAGAAAGCGGCGAATCTCCGTCAGGGTAAACATCCCGGCATGAACTGCCCGGCGAATTTCTCCTTTTGTGATCTCCTCACAGCGGCAGATTATCCTGTCGTCATCCGGCTCCGGTACAAAAGTATCCGGTTTTCTCGTTCTATCTGTCATCTCTCATACCTCCTTCCGGTAAAAACGCACCCGCATGGCCATATCCTCCGGAATTTTTAACGTGACAAGACTCGTCTTATCAAAAATCTCAGCAGTCTTTACCTGTATGACCTCCGCCTCACAGAGCGGCTCACCTTTTCTGCCAAGTCCGATTCCTCTCTCTCCTTTTTCCGGAAGAGGGAGAAATTCATACGGCATCGTCACCGTCGCAAAGCCCGGTATGTAATGTTCCTCCACAAGGAAGATTGCCTGACCGGAACAGGAAGCCACACAGAGACCGCAGCCAACACATTTTTTTGTCTCATCCACCTGCGGGAGAGCGGTGATATCCGCCCCCACCCGGATGCATTGATGCGGACAGGCGTCCTGACAGGGATTGCAGGGAATATTCTGGGTACATTCCATCACCGGATGAATCCCAACAGCATGATTGACTCCCGGAAACCGTTCGATTTCTTCATCGCCCACATACCCTTCTTTCAGCAAATGTACCGACAGGGGAATGCCTTCTTCCGTTGTCACGATTTTCTGCCCCTTGTTTTGCGGTGCAAACATGCCGCGGCGCAGGCTCATAAGCGCTTTTTTCTGACGATTGACCGCTTCCTCGCATGTTTTTTCATCCATAAATCCCAGATAAGCAGCGGCAGCCAGTCCGGCGATTCTTCCTTCCAGCATGGCAGAACTGGCTTCCTCGATGCCTGACACATCTCCCACCGCATAGATTCCCGGCACTGACGTTGCGCCATTTTCGTCACAGAGAGGAGTAGTACCATCGTGCCCCGGCCGTTCATCCATGACACAGCCTGCCATCTTCAGAAGCTGTGCCATAGGTGACAGCCCCACAGCAAGACAGATGGTATCCACATCAAAATGTTTCTCGGTTCCCGGAATAAAATGATAATTCTCATCAACCCGGGCAATGGTGACTCCGGTCACATGATCCGTTCCCTCCGCTTTCACAATGGTATGGGACAGATAAAATGGCACGCCGGTTCTTGCCACCTTCGCCGCATGTACGCCATAGCCGCCCACAGTCGGTGCGGCATCCACCAACGCCGCTACTTCACAGCCCGCCTGCAGCAGCTGATAGCTGACGACCAGCCCCACATTTCCTGTACCAAGCATCAGTACTTTTTTACCTGGCCGGATTCCGTGGAGATTCATCATAGTCTGAGCCGCTCCGGCTCCAATGACGCCCGGCAGTGTCCAACCTTCAAAATGTACCATATTTTCAGCAGCGCCCGTGGCGACGATCACAGTGTCTCCTTTAAAATGTTCCATGTTGTCGCCGATTTTGACCACGATTTCTTTTTCCATATATAATCCGGTCACGACAGCATTCAGCTTAACCTCGACTCCCGCCCCGGAAGCTTCCTCCAGAAGCTGCTGTCCGATACGGAACCCCCGTATCTTGGCTTTATGTTCTTTTGACCCGAAAAATTTATGAATCTGTTTGAACAGCTGTCCACCCGGCTTTTCATTTTCGTCAAATACAACAACGGACATTCCCTGCCCCGCAGCCTGAATAGCAGCAGATAATCCGGCAGGTCCCGCACCGATCACAATCATATCATAGCGTTTCATTTTCTCACGGCCTCCCTTCCTCCTGCGGATGGGCCGACACCCCGTACTGGGTCTCCACCCTCATCCCTTCTTTCAGCGGTGTGATGCAGGTCCGTATATTCGGTACACCGTCCACCACCATCACACAGTCTGTGCATCGGCCAATGGCACAGAAGATACCACGTGGTTCATGTTTTTTCTGTGTATATCGGTGAATCTGTACACCGGCCGCTTTCAGTGCCATGGCGACGGGCTCTCCTTCCCGGCCTTCCATCGTCTTCCCGTTGTAAGTAAATTTTACTTTTTTCGTCTCCTCTGTCTTACCCAAAACAGGATGTTCTCTGATTCTATATTCCATATCCACCCTCTTTTCTGTTATAAAAAGGAAGAGAGCCTGTACATTTTTTGTACAGACTCCCTTGTCCTTCGCTTTTTTATTTTGCACAGCCATATTGTAGCAAGAGTCATGCCACTTGTATTGTAAAAAACGATACCTGTCCGCCTCTTTTTTCACTCTTTTCAAAGACGGATTTTGTGCGTATAATGAAACATATAAGTATACGGCCAGCGCTGTCAGGGCGAAGCTGGCGATGGAAGTTTACTTAACTATCCTATTTTTGAAGGAGGTATGTTTATGACACCAAAAGAATCTGCATACGCCATGCAGGCGGAACGTGTGATCGGAGAAATGAAACGAAGAAACTTTGAGGCATTCTACTGCCCGACAAAGGAGGAGGCGCTTGAGAAGGCCATCTCCCTCATTGAGAAGGGCTCTGTCATCGGCAGCGGCGGCTCCGCCACCATCAAGGAGATCGGTCTGCTGGACTATATCCAGGAACATACGGAGGATTACACCTTCATCGACCGCTCTCTGGCGAAGAATCCACAGGAGGCAAGAGAGTTCCATGCCAGAATCGCCATGTCTGACTATTATCTCATGAGCTCCAACGCCTTCACTGCCGACGGCCAGCTGGTCAACATCGACGGCAACGGCAACCGGGTCAGCAACCTCTGTTTCGGTCCTGCCCACGTCATCGTCGTGGTGAGCATGAACAAGATGGTACCGACGGTGGAGGACGCCTATGCAAGGATCCGTCAGGATGCCTGTCCGCCGAACGCAGTCCGGCTGAATCTGGACACTCCTTGTGCCAAGACCGGTTTCTGCGCGGAATGTACATCCACTTCCTCCATCTGCGCATCCTTCGTCACCACCAGAATGTCCCGCTATCCGGACCGGATCAAAGTGATTCTGGTAGGCGAACCGCTGGGATTTTAAGATGTGGCCTGCACCGTGAATTGACGGAATTGCAAAGGAATCTTTTGTACAAAAGCAGCGAAATTTTAAGATTATTATTTCAGGGAAAGAGGAATCACATTGAATATCGAAACATTTACCGAGATTGCCGCCCCTCTGGGCGTACTCGGACTGAAAGTCACACAAAACGACGTGTTGATCGCCGACTGGCACAGCGAACCGGAGATGCGGCGCAACATTTACTCGGCCACCAAAAGTTTCACAAGCTGTGCGGTGGGATTTGCCATCCAGGAAGGACTGCTCTCTCTGGATGAGAAGCTGACGGAGGCATTTCCCAAAGACCTGCCGGAACAGGTCAGCGACCATCTGGCCAGGGCGACCGTCCGCGATCTGCTGACCATGTGTCTGGGCGAAAAGGAGCCGCAGCTCATGGGAGAACATCGCCCACTCTACACGGAAGACGACTGGGTGAAGATGTGCCTCGCCTTTCCGCTTGTAAATGAACCAGGGACACAGTTCCTCTACAGCAACGTGGGGCCTTATCTGGCAGGTGTTCTGGTGCAGCGAAGAGCCGGCTGCGATCTGGCTTCCTACCTCACGCCACGGCTGTTTGACCATCTGGGCATCCGCCGTCCGACCTGGGAGATAGACCCGCAGGGATACTCTTTCGGAGCCGGCGGGCTGTTCCTCACTCTGTCCGAGCTTCATACCTTCGGCCTCTTCTGTCTCCACAAAGGAAAGTGGAACGGACGGCAGCTTCTTTCTGCTGACTGGATTGAGGAATGTGCAAAGGAACAGGGACCGGGCCCTTACGGCTACCTGTTCTGGCGCGGAGAATACAACTCCTTCCGGGCGGACGGCAAATTCTGTCAGCTGTCCATCATCTTCCCGGACAAGAACGCCGTCATATCCATGGTATCTGAGTGCCGGGACAGTGACACACTCATGAAGGCAATCTATGAGGAGCTCTGCCCTCAGCTGTAAAAAGCAACAAAAAGGGGACCGTCACACGACATAATCCGTGTGGCAGTCCCCTTTTTTGTTGCTTCTATAAATGTCTATCCGTTTCTGTCACGGAACCTGTCTCTATCGGGCAGTTGCCCGAATCGCAGAACGTACTTATCTCACAGATTCGTACAGCGGATACTTCCGGGTCAGTTCTTTTACGATGGCCTCGGCTCCCTCCAGATTCCGGTCGATGATCGCCAGCTTAATGGCCTCGGCGATTTTCTCCATATCGTCCTCTTTCAGGCCACGGGAAGTCACGGCCGGTGTTCCCATACGAAGACCACTGGTCACGAACGGAGACTTCGGATCGTTCGGCACCGTATTTTTGTTACAGGTGATGTGAACGGAATCCAGCAGCTTCTCCATGTCTTTGCCGGTCAGGTCCATCTTACGCAGGTCTACCAGCATGAGATGGTTGTCCGTTCCGCCGGATACCAGGTCAAAGCCTCTCTCCATCAGGGCGGAAGCCAGAGCGGAGGCGTTCTTTACGATCTGCTTCTGGTATTCTTTAAATTCCGGTGACAGTGCCTCTTTAAAGCAGACTGCTTTGGCTGCGATCACATGCATCAGCGGGCCGCCCTGTGTACCAGGGAAGATTGCCTTGTTGAAGTTGTATTTCTCATTGACCTCGTTGCTGGACAGAATCAGGCCCCCTCTCGGACCGCGGAGGGTCTTGTGGGTCGTTGTAGTCGTCACATGGGCGTACGGAATCGGGCTCTCGTGCATACCTGCCGCCACAAGGCCGGCGATATGAGCCATATCCACCATGAGTACGGCACCCACCTCATCGGCGATCTCCCGCATCCGCTTAAAGTCAATCTTTCTCGCATAAGCGCTGGCGCCGGCGATGATCATCTTCGGATGACACTCCAGCGCGATCTCTCTTACTCTGTCATAATCGATATATCCATCATCGTTGACGCCGTAAGGAACACAGTGATAATTCTTACCGGACATGTTGACCGGGCTTCCGTGGGTCAGATGTCCGCCGTGGTCCAGATTCATGCCCATGTAGGTATCACCCACATTCATGACAGCAAAGAATACCGCCATGTTGGCCTGCGCGCCGGAATGTGGCTGTACATTTGCATACTCACATCCAAACAGCTCCTTCGCTCTCTCGATGGCGAGATTCTCGACCACGTCCACACACTGGCAGCCGCCATAATATCTTTTTCCCGGATATCCTTCCGCGTATTTATTCGTCAGATGGCTGCCCATGGCCGCCATCACGGCTTCAGATACTACATTTTCAGAAGCGATAAGCTCCAGATTCTCTCTCTGCCGGCTCAGCTCCGCTTCCATAGCGGCAGCGATCTCCGGATCTGCGTTCTTTACATAATCAAAACTAAACATTTCTTTTCCTCCGTATTAATGATCAGTATATTGTCACGCAATCGTTTTTCAGTATAGCACAGGCCATGGGACAGCGCAAGCACTCCCTTATACAAAATCTCCGGTGTTTTCGGCCGGCTGTGGTCTTTTCATCCGGCCTTAAGCCCGCTCTGACTGCGGCTACAGGATTCCGATTACTTCCCGCACATTGGATACGCCGCAGATCTCCATCTGGTCCCGGAACTTTCCTTCCAGATTCTCCTCGTTGGTCTTCGGGATAATGCAGCGGGTAAATCCCATCTTCATGGCCTCCATGAGACGCTGTTCCACAAATCCCACGCCGCGAACCTCCCCGGTCAGTCCCACCTCCCCAAAGATCATGGTGCCGGGATGGACCGGCACGTTGCGATAACTGGAGATGACGGCGCAGATGATGCCAAGATCGATGGCCGGCTCACCCAGCTTCATACCCCCGGCCAGATTGACGTAGGCGTCGCAGCCACCCAGCTGCATGCCCGCCCGCTTCTCCAGCACAGCCAGCAGAAGATTGACCCGGTTATAATCAATCCCCACAGAGGTCCGGCGGGGCATGTTGAAACTGGTGGGCGACACCAGCGCCTGAATCTCGATGAGCAGCGGACGGGTTCCCTCCATGGCACAGACAACCACGGAGCCGGAAGCATCCAGCGGCCGCCCGTCCAGCATGACCTGCGACGGATTGGTGACCTCGTAAAGTCCTTTCTGCTTCATCTCAAAGACGCCGATCTCATTGGTGGAACCAAACCGGTTCTTGACGCCCCGCAGAATCCGGTACACCGCATTCTGCTCTCCCTCAAAATACAGCACCGTATCTACCATGTGCTCCAGCGTCCGCGGTCCCGCCACCACGCCTTCTTTTGTCACATGCCCCACAATGAAGATGGCGATTCCCTCTGCCTTGGCCAGCTGCATGAGGACGGAGGTCACCTCCCGCACCTGGCTGACGCTGCCCGCCGCCGAAGTGATCTCCTCGCTGGACATGGTCTGCACCGAGTCAATGACGACCATATCCGGCTTCTTCTCCCGGATGGCGTCGGACGCCGCCTGGATGTCTGTCTCACAGAGCAAAAAGACTTCCCGGTCAAATCCGCCCAGCCGGTCCGCCCGCATTTTGATCTGTTTCAAAGACTCTTCTCCGGAAACGTACACCACGTCCCGTCCGTCATTGGCCAGATTGCGGCAGATCTGCAGAAGGAGCGTTGACTTGCCGATACCCGGATCGCCGCCCACCAGGACCAGAGACCCTTTTACGATGCCGCCGCCCAGCACCCGGTTCAGTTCCGGGATGCCGGAATCCATCCGCTCCTCTTCTTCCATCGACACCGCGAACAGACCGGTGAGCCGCGGTCTCTCCCCTGTCCCCGCGGCGGTTCTCTGGCTCTTTGCCGCTGTGCTTACCCGCTCCTCCACCAGCGTATTCCACTGATGGCAGCCCGGGCACTGTCCCATCCATTTGGCCGATTCATAGCCACATTCCTTACAGAAAAATACCGTCTTTGTCTTTCCTTTCGCCATTTTATTACCTTTCCGGACGTGACTGTCCCAAACATAAGGAAAGAATCCCAACACAGGTCTCTCCCCCTGATATGGGATTCTTTCTCTTCTATCGTATGATCTTCCTATCTCTTATACTGTGCGGCGCAATCTGCCGGGACACATCCGCCCGCCATGCGTGGAGTAGTCAATTACTTCCTCTGCTACGTCACGCGCAATCTGCCGGGACATATCCGCCCGCCATGCACCGCCTCACTTATCGTCCGGGCCGCGCGCCTATAACTTGACCACGTCCACCTTCGCGGACTCTCCTTCATTGAGCTCGATACTGAAATCAATCTTGCCGCCCAGCGTAGACTTCATCTTGCCGATGTTCGTATCATCCACGAACACCTTGTACTCCTTCTCCGGCTCCAGTTCCAGGGTGATATGTATATCGTCAGCTGCCTCCACAGTGAAAGCAATCTGACGCTCCGTCTCCCTGTAATCGTGGACAGCCGAACCCGGTACGGATTCGTATACCACGCCGCCGTTCTTCTCCAGACGGGTGATCTCCCGAAATGTCTTTACCTTGTATACAGAATCCTGATACTTGAAGTCTGCCAGCTTTGTCTTCTTCTCCAGACTGTAATCGCCGAAGCTGATGCTGCCGTTATCTTCTGTTCTCAGTAATTCTTTTACATTAGCCATAATTGTCCTCCTAGTTCTGATAAAAATGGTCTGCGCCACCTTTATCCTTTTCCTTTAAACGCCTGTATTCTGGTACTTTTATTATACAGGAAATATACATTTTTGCAAACATCCATTTTCGTGAGAATGTCACGATTCGGCGATGAAGTTACCGTTCACACGGTAAACAGTAACACAACGGAAGCCGCGTCAGCTCTCGCAAAGCACGACTTTTCCGTCTTTCATATCCAGTGTCACATCGCTGCCGGTCCGGATGTGGCCAAGCAGAAACTCGTCCGCAAGAAAATCTTCCAGTTCCTTCTGGATGGTCCTCCGAAGCGGTCTGGCACCGTACTGCGGATTATATCCTTTCTCAAGGATGTAATCTTCCACCTGCTCCGTCACGGAAAGGACAAATCCCGGCGTCTCTTTTACCCGGTCGGAAAGCTCCCGGATCAGCAGCCGGACAATCTTCTTCTGCTGTTCTTTTTCCAGCGTGTGGAAGACAACGATACCGTCAATCCGGTTCAAAAACTCCGGCTTGAAGATCTGTTTCACTTCCTCCATGACCCTGCTTTTCATCTTCTCGTGATCCTGCGCCTCGTCCGTGTGTGTGGCAAATCCAAGATTCTTCGGCGTCATGATCCGCTGGGCGCCCGCGTTGGAGGTCATGATGATGACCGTGTTCTTAAAGTCGACTCTGCGCCCGTTGGAATCGGTGATCTGCCCATCGTCCAGCACCTGCAGCAGGATATTGAAAACATCGCCGTGGGCCTTCTCAATCTCATCGAACAGCAGGACGGAATACGGATGTCTGCGCACCTGCTCGCTGAGCTGACCACCCTCCTCGTATCCCACGTATCCTGGCGGGGAACCAATCAGCTTGGAAACGCTGTGCTTCTCCATATATTCGGACATATCTACCCGGATCATGGCGTTCTCATCTCCGAAGAGTGCTTCCGCCAGTGCCTTGGACAGTTCCGTCTTACCCACACCGGTCGGTCCGAGAAAGAGGAAGGAGCCAATCGGACGCTTCGGGTCTTTCATGCCTACCCGGCCTCTCTTGATAGCCTTTGCCAGAATGGAGACGGCCTCGTCCTGCCCGATGACCCTTTTCTTAAGCTCTGTTTCCAGAGACAGCAATCTCTGGGACTCCGTCTGCCCGATCTTCGTCACAGGAATCTTCGTCCAGGCGGAAACTACCGCCGCCACATCATTGTCCGTGACCGTGATATTTTTGGATTCTTTCTCTGCATCCCATCGGGCTTTCAGTTCCTCTGCCTGTATCCTGGCCTTCTGCTGCTTCGTATTATTGAGCTTGGCCTTTCGGATGTTGCCCTCCATGAGCGCCTCCTCCTTGCGCAGGCCGAACTTCTTCACTTCTTCCTCCGCCTGTTTCAGCGCCTCCGGCATGGTGAACAGCCCCACCTTCTTTCTGGAGGCAGCCTCATCCATCACATCGATGGCCTTGTCCGGCAGGAAACGGTCGCTGATATAGCGCCTGGACAGGGCGGCCGCCGCCTCAAGAGCGGAGGCGGTGTAGCGCACATGATGATGCTTCTCAAACTTCTCTTTTAATCCTTTCAGGATATCCACCGTCTCTTCCACCGTCGGCTCTTCCACGGTGACCGGCTGGAATCTTCTCTCAAAAGCGGCGTCCTTCTCGATATACTTGCGGTACTCCTCACTGGTGGTGGCACCGATCAGCTGCAGCTCTCCTCTGGCGAGGAAAGGCTTCACGATATTGGAAGCGTCAATGGCTCCCTCCGCCCCTCCGGCGCCGATCATGGTATGGATCTCATCCACAAACAAAAGGATATCGCCCCGGTCCATCACTTCCTGCAGCAGTCCTTTGATTCGCTCCTCAAACTCTCCCCGGTATTTGGAACCGGCGATCAGTCCCGGCAGATCAAGGACCATCACCTTCTTGCCCTTGAGCATCTCCGGCACTTCTTCCCGGACGATCCACTGGGCCAGTCCTTCCACGATGGCCGTCTTGCCCACGCCG
>DXEQ01000108.1 GCA_019114885.1 Candidatus Anaerobutyricum stercoripullorum | reverse complement strand
GTGGTGCTGCGTTCCGGAAAGATGGGCGAGGGCAGCGACGAACTGGGGACTGCTCTGATGAAGAGTTTTATCTACGCGCTGACAGAGCTGGAGGAACTGCCGGAGACCATCCTTCTTTATAATGGAGGCGCATATCTGTCCTGCGAGGGTTCGGATTCGCTGGAAGATCTGAAATCACTGGAGGCCCAGGGCGTGGAGATCATGACCTGCGGCACCTGCCTGAATTATTACGGCATCGCCGACAGGCTGGCAGTGGGTTCCGTGACAAATATGTACGCCATCGCGGAAAAGATGGCAGAGGCGGACACCATCATCTGCCCGTGACAAACAGGTACGCCATCGCGGAAAAGATGGCGGAGGCGGACACCATCATCTGCCCGTGACAAACAGGTATGCCATCGCGGAAAAGATGGCGGGGTGGACATTTTTATCCGCCAGTGTGACGAGGGAGGCGGCTGCGGTATTCTGTCAGAAAGAAAGCTGCGGAAAGCTGTGACCTTAGGAAAATGAGGATTTGAGAGAGGGATGTGAAATGATACTGGATTATCAACAATGGAAGCGGGAACTGTGCGTCGTCCGGGGCGGCGGAGATATCGCCACGGGGACCATATATAAGCTGTTTCAGTGCGGCTTTCCTCTGCTGGTGCTGGAGATTGCCAATCCCAGCTGTATCCGCCGGACCGTCAGTTTCTGTGAGGCGGTCTTTGATGGGGAGGTGGAAGTGGAGGGCGTCCGTGCCAGAAGGGCAGATTCACTGAAGGAGGCTTACGCCTGTTTTGAACAGGGGAAGGTTCCGGTGGTGGTGGACCCGGAGGGAGAGATGATCCGGGAGGCTTCTCCGGCTGTGGTCATAGATGCGATCCTGGCAAAACGTAATCTGGGTACAGAGATCACTGACGCGCCTGTCGTGATCGGTGTGGGTCCGGGATTTTTTGCCGGGCGTGACGTGCACGCCGTGGTGGAGACCAGGCGGGGCCATCATCTGGGACGGGTCATCTATGAGGGAGAGGCGGCGCCCAATACCGGTATTCCCGGCGTCATCGCCGGTTATGGAAAGGAACGGGTCATCCATGCGCCGGCTGCGGGGACGCTGCACATCATAAAACAGATTGGCGGGGAAGTAAAAAAAGGCGAACCCATCGCCCGTATCGGTGACGCGGTGGTGGAAGCGACCATTGACGGTATCGTCCGGGGAATGATCCGGGAGGGCTATCCGGTGGAAAAAGGATTAAAGATTGCGGATATCGATCCCCGAATCACAGAAAAAGAGAACTGCCATACCATTTCCGATAAGGCAAGATGCGTGGCCGGGGGCGTGCTGGAAGCAATGCTGCATCTGCGGAGGAGACAATGAGAAAGAGAGAACGAAAGGCGGTCATCACATTTTCCACCACCACGGTGGCGATTCACATGGAGACCTGCTGTAAGAAAGAGGGCCTTCCGGGGCGGCTCATCCCCGTTCCCACGGCCATCACCGCCGGCTGCGGGCTGGCGTGGGCGCTGTATCCGGAAGAAAAGGAAATGGTTCTTGCCATGATGGAGAGAGAGGGCATCGTTCCGGAAGGCGTCTATGAACTGGAGATCTGAGAAAAACCCGGAAGCCCGCGGGATCTGTCTCAGAGAGGTGCCCGGAAGCCCGCGGGATCTGTCCCAGAAAGGTATCCCGGAAGCCCGCGGGATCTGTCTCAGAGAGGTATCCCGGAAGCTTCCGTGCGATCTTTCCAGGAGAAGATATTGTGTTCCCTCCCGGATTTTGTTATAATCAAAAACAAAAAACAGGGAGGGATTTTTATGCTGTTTATCAGAAATAAGAAAGGGGTTCTCCGGGGAATGGCCGCCCTTCTGGCGCTCTTTTTGCTTGTTACCCTGCTGCCGGGAGGAAATGTACAGGCGGCGTCCCGGACAGGCCATTACCAGAAGAGGTATAAGGCAAAAGTATCTTATCCGGTGTGGGGACAGCCGGCCTACGGCGTGGTCATCAACCGGATTCGCAACGGCAAGGTGCGTTTCCAAATCAGCAAGGCGGGCGTCAACGGTTCGCCAATCTATAACAGCAATGTGATCAAGGCGAAACTGAAAGGAAAGAAGGCTTCCTTCCGCTGGAAGGATACCTGGGGCAACAGCGGGACCGGCAAGTTGAAGTTTGGTAAAAACTGTGTGAAGGTCAAAGTGAATCAGCTGCAGACCGCCAGAATGAACCGCTCCACCCTGGATACCGGCGGGAAGTTCCTGAAATTAAAAAAGATCAGCAGCGACAGAAAGCTGTTCATCTATTGATGGACTGTGACTCTGACGGCTTTCTCTGGCGGCAGCTTTTACTGCGTCAGCAGAGAGCCATTCCTCTGTGAACAGACTGTGACAGCGAGATCATAGAGAACGCAGCAGTCGTATAAGACAGTCCGTGTAGCGGGCTTCGGGCACCGTTTCTTCCGCGAGGATGGAGACGGTGCCCAGTTTTGTGCCGTCGTGATAATAGTCCAGAGAACCGATTTTCTGTCCCTTTTTGACTGGCGCGGTCAGGTCGTCGTCAAGGCGCAGCTTTTTTTGGAGAGAATCTTCGCTGATATCCGATGTGGCCACGAAGGAGAAAGAGCCCTCATAGCGGCAGGAGACGGACCGGGTCGTGCCGCCGTGAAGAGGAACCGGTGACAGGGCCGGAGGATTCTTATCGGTGTAAAGATGACAGACGGAAAATCCGTAGTCCAGCAGAGCGCTTACGTCCGCCGTGCGGGATTTGGAGCTCTCGCAGCCCATGACCACGGCGATGAGGGAGATCTCATTTCTTGTGGCGGTGGCGCTTAAACAGAACCCGGCTTTGGAGGTGCTGCCGGTTTTGAGTCCGTTGGCTCCCTCATACTGGCGGATCAGCTTGTTGGTATTGGTAAGGCCGAACTCCGAGGTGCCCCGTGTGGTCACATGGGTGATATTTTCCATCCAGATGGTGGTGTAGTCAAAGATGGCCGGATGCTTTGTGGTGAGTTCCCGAGACATGAGGGCGATATCGCGGGCGGTCGTCTCGTGTCCGTCGGTGTCCAGACCACAGCAGTTGACAAAATGTGTGTTCTTCATACCGAGGGCGGCGGCCCGCTCGTTCATTTTGGCGACAAACGCTTCCTCGCTTCCGGCTATGTATTCCGCCATGGCCACGGCGGCGTCATTGCCCGAGGCGACGGCGATACATTTGATGAGCGTATCCACGGTCTGCGGTTCCCCTGTTTCCAGAAAGACCTGAGAACCACCCATGGAGGCGGCGTGTTCGCTGGTGGTGACCGTATCGTCCAGAGAGATCTGACCGGCGTCCAGCGCCTCGAAGATCAGCAGCAGTGTCATCACTTTGGTGACGCTGGCCGGGGGACGTTTCTCGTCGGCGTTTTGTTCATAGAGGACGGTTCCCGTGGAAGCTTCCATGACGAGGGCGGCGGGCGCGTCCACCTGAGGACCGGCTGCCGCTTCGGCTGCCGCCTCCGCGACAGATGCTCCTGCCGGGACGTCAGACAAAAAAGAATCGGAAACCGGCTGCGCGGCGAGGACGGAAACAGTCGGAAAGCATGGAAGGAACAGGAAGGTGAGCAGGCTGACGCAGGTAAGAAGGCGTCGGAAGCTTTTGCGTGCTAGAATGGATTCCATAGAAAACTCCTGATAGAAATTAGTACATTTTATGGGATTTGTATGAAAATATGCATTTCCCGGTTGATATTCCCCCGGAAAATGTTTAAAATCTTGTTAGAATTATCTCCTGCTTTCGCGGAGTGGAGGCCGCGCGGCAGGCAAAAGAAAGAGAAAAAGGGGATGAAAATGATGATACTGCACGAATTTTACACGGGAAGAGCCTTTGACGCTTACGAGTATTTCGGCGCCCACCCGACAAGGAAGGGCGTTCTGTTCCGGGTCTATGCGCCGGGAGCGGAGAAGGTGGAAGTGATCGGAGAGTTTAATGACTGGGACGGCAGTGAGGACGAGATGATACAGGAGGGGCAGTCCGGTATCTTTGAGGCGGAGAATGAGGAGGCCGAACCGGGCATGATGTACAAGTTCCGGATCTATCAGAAGGCCGGCCGGGTGGTGGACCGCTTTGACCCTTACGGTTTCGGTTCGGAGCTGCGTCCGAACACGGCGGCGATCATCCGTGATATCGGGGGATATACCTTCCATGACGATGCGTGGATGCGGAAGCGGACGAAGAATTATAACCAGCCGCTCAATATTTACGAAGTCCACGCCGGTTCCTGGAGGAAAAAGGGCGAAGGCGAGGAAGACTGGTACACCTATCAGGAGCTGGCGCATCAGCTGGTGGACTATGTGAAGGAGATGGGCTATACTCATGTGGAGTTTCTGCCTCTCTCCGAGCATCCGTTTGACGGTTCCTGGGGATATCAGGTCAGCGGCTTTTTCTGCCCGACTTCCCGTTACGGGACGGCCACGGATCTCATGGAGATGATCGATATCTTCCATCAGGCGGGCATCGGCGTCATCCTGGATTTTGTGCCGGTTCATTTTGTGGTAAATGATTATGCGTTAAGCTACTTTGACGGGACCGCGCTCTATGAGCACCCGGCGGAGGATACGGGACGCAGCGAGTGGGGTACTTGCAACTTCAACTATTTCAGGGGAGAGGTCTGCAGCTTCCTGCAGTCGGCGGCGGACTTCTGGCTCACCCGCTTCCATGCGGACGGTCTTAGGATGGACGCCATCAGCAACGCCATTTTCTGGTCCGGCGACGCGGCAAGAGGAGTCAACGAGGGAGCAATCGAGTTTATCCGCCGGATGAATCAGGGTCTGCAGCGGCGGCACCCGACGGCCATGCTGATCGCGGAGGATTCCACCAACTACCCGAAGGTGACGGCGCCGGTGGAATACGACGGACTGGGCTTTGATTACAAGTGGGATATGGGATGGATGAACGATACGCTGGAGTACTTCAAGATGCATCCCCATGACAGACGGTACCGGTATCATACCTTCTCCTTCTCAATGATGTATTTTTATAATGAGCACTATATGCTGACACTGTCTCATGATGAGGTAGTCCACGGCAAGGCCACCATCCTCCAGAAGATGTGGGGAGATTATGACTTTAAGTTCCAGCAGGCCAAGACCTTATACACCTATATGTTTACCCGCCCGGGCAAGAAGCTGAATTTCATGGGCAATGAGATCGGCATGTTCCGCGAGTGGGATGAGAAGAGGGAGTGCGACTGGTCTCTTCTGGAATATCCGAAGCACAGAGATTTCCAGAGATTTATCCGGGATCTTCAGCATTTGTATGTAAATGAACCGGCCCTCCATGACGGGGAATACAACTCCGCCTGCTTCCGCTGGCTGGAGGTGGAGGCGCAGGAAAAATGCGTCTACGTCTACGAGCGGATGGCGGCCGGCGAGCATATGATCGTCGTTTTGAATATGAGTGACGCCCAGTATGATAACTTTGAATTCGGTTACGACAGAAATGCGGTGCTCCACGAAGTGCTCTCCGGAGAGCGTACGGAGTACGGCGGCTATTTCGACGGCCCGAAGGAGGATGTGCAGGCGCAGCTTACGGGATATAAATGGTGGAAGAGGAAGTTCGGCATCACCGTTCCGGCTCTGGCAGCCATCGTATATAAGGTGGAGTTCCTTCCGGAACCGAAGGAGGAACCGCGCAGACCACACCTTCTCACAGAGAGAACGTTTGACACAAGGATGACAGACAGAAGATGAAAATAGATGTAAAGCTTGATGCATTTGAAGGCCCTCTGGACCTTCTTTTGCATCTTATAGAGAAAAACAAGGTGAGCATCTACGATATCCCCATCGTGGAGATCACCAACCAGTATATGGAATACATACAGGAGATGGAGCGCGTCACCTCCATGGAGTCCATGAGCGAGTTTCTGGTGATGGCGGCCACTCTTTTAAAGATCAAATCCCGGATGCTTCTGCCAAAAGAGGAGAAAGAAGAGGAAGAAGATCCGCGGGAAGAGCTGGTACAGCGTCTGGTGGAATACAAAATGTGCCGCTATGCCGCCGGAGAGCTCAAGGATATGAGTGTGGACGCGGAGAAGGTGTTCTATAAGCCGGAGACAATCCCGAAAGAGATCAAAGAGTACGAGGAACCCATCTGTCCGGAGGAGATCGTGGGAGATGTGACGCTGGAGCGGCTCAACCAGGTGTTTCAGATGGTCATGCGACGGAAAAAGGACCGGGAGGACCCGGTGCGCAGCCGTTTTGGCAAGATTGAGAGAGAAAAATACAAAGTAGAGGACCGGATGAATGACATCCGGCGGCAGATCCGGGGACTTCGCCGCATTAATTTCCGCACCCTTCTGGATATCCAGCCGACCAAGGAGAAGGTCATCGTCACATTTCTTGCGGTGCTGGAGCTGATGAAGGTGGGCGATATCACCGTGAGCCAGGACAGTAATTTCGGTGAGATCTATATGGACGCGGCGGACGCGTGATCGGCAGATGCGACGCGTCGGGCGAGGCAGAGATGACGGAGAGAGAATCCGACGCCGGGGCACAGAAAGCATCGGAAAAGTGCAGACGGGAAAACAGACACAGGAAGGATGTAAATATTTTGGAAGAGAATAAGAAGATTAAGGGGATCATTGAAGCGATATTGTTTACCATGGGGCGTTCCGTTTCACTGGAGCAGCTGGTAAATGTACTGGAGATGGACAGGGAGGCGCTGCGGGAGATCCTTCTTGAGATGAAAGAAGAGTATCACCGTGACGAGGAGCGGGGAATCTGCCTCATTGAACTGGATGATTCCTGGCAGATCTGTACCAAGATAGAGACATACGATTATGTGCGCAAGCTGGTCAGTCAGCCGAAGAAGCGCTCCCTCACCGATGTGATGCTGGAGACCCTCTCCATCATCGCCTATAAACAGCCGGTGACGAAACAGGAGATCGAGGCCATCCGCGGCGTCAAATGTGATTTTGCCGTCAACAAGCTGGTGGAATACAGACTGGTCCGGGAGCTGGGCCGCCTGGACACTGTCGGCAAGCCCATCGTTTTCGGGACGACGGAAGAGTTCCTCCGCTGTTTCGGCGTGTCCTCCATCGAGGAACTGCCGGATATCGATGAGGTGACAAAACAGGGATTTATGGAAGAAGCCATGGAGGAAGTGGCGGCCTCTCTGAATGTACCGGTGTGAGAGTCGCCCGGAGCTCTATATAAAGAAGGATATGGATAAAAAGAAGTATATCATTGATTAAAAAGCAGAAGCTGTCGTACAGGAGAGACTTTTTTGCAGAGAACTGCGCCGTACAAAACGCAGGCAGATTTGCAGGGAAGTCTTTTTGTATGGCAGCTTCTTTTATTTCATAAAATTTGTGCTGCGGCAGAGAAAAAGTAAGTAAAAGGAAAGAGCCTGACAGAGAAAAGTAAGGATTATGTAAAATATACACGAAATAGCGTAATGAGATTTGTGCAGAATACATAAAACAAAAGGGGAAAGACATGGGTATGGGGGAAGGATGCATAGATGAAGTTCCCACCTGGTGGAAAAAACATGTATTAAGGGAAACCGCAGAATCCGATATAATAAGAACATGCTAAATGCTGAGGCCTCAGCAGAGTAACACGCAGACAAAAAGGAGAAACGGAAGGGAGGAAGCTGCATTATGAATCTGATACCATTGATACTTTTGTTCATGGCGGCTTTTGTGCTGCAGTATCTGTTTACATTTATGCAGATGAAGGACTTTAACATGCATTACAGTACCTTGAGAAAGATGGGCCGGGTGGCCATCGGAAAAGTGAAGGGAGCTCTTCGGGCAGGAGCCATCGTCATGTTTGCCATCGACGACGAGGGCATCATTCTGGATGGAAGATATCTGCAGGGACTTACCGTTCTGGCAAGATGTAAGGTCTTGAAAGGATTTGAGGGTAAGGACGTGGGTCAGCTGACTGAGGAAGACTGTAAGGCGCTCAGACTTTCCAGATCATTGACAAAAGGGGTATTGGAAGCGTCATCGAATTACAACATTCTGATGGCGGGCGGCGAGATTCCGGAACCGGAGGCTCCTTTGGCACGGCTCGGAAACTTCCTCACTGGAAAGGGAAGAAGACGGGCAGCACAGTAAAACATACTTCCCGGAAAGGGAAAAGAGAGGAGAACAGTTATGGATATCATCGTTAATTTGGCGGAAGGCTTTATGGGACTGTTTGACGCAGGTGCAGAAACCTTTGTCGGATGGGTCACCAGTATTATTCCGAGAGTACTCTTGCTTCTTATCTTTATGAACGCGCTGATCGCCCTGATCGGACAGGACAGAATCAACAAGTTCGCAAAGGTATGTTCCAAAAATGTAATTCTTGCTTACGGTATTTTACCATTCTTATCCGCGTTTATGCTGGGTAACCCGATGGCTTTGTCCATGGGTAAGTTCCTGCCGGAGAGAATGAAACCGAGCTATTACGCATCCGCATCTTATCACTGCCACACCAACAGCGGTATGTTCCCGCACATCAACGTAGGTGAGATCTTTATCTATCTTGGTATCGCAGACGGTATCAGCACGCTGGGATTATCTACCACACCGCTGGCAGTTCGCTACATGCTGGTTGGTCTTGTGATGAACTTCTTTGCAGGATGGGTTACAGACTTTACTACAAAGATCGTTATGAAACAGCAGAAAATTGAACTGAGCAAAGAACTGTAAAGTAGAGAAAAGAGGGAAAATAAAATGGCAAAATATAATGCGATTAAAATAGAACGTGGCAGCGGCGGATTCGGCGGCCCGTTAATTGTAAAACCGGAAGAAGGAAAAGACAAGCTTTTGTTTATCACAGGCGGCGGCGCGGAACCTGAAATCGTGGAAAAGATCGTCGATCTGACCGGGTGTACGGCAGTCAACGGATTTAAGACTTCTGTTCCGGATGAGGAAATCTTCCTTGTAATCATCGACTGTGGCGGAACACTGCGCTGTGGTATTTACCCGCAGAAAAGAATCCCTACTATCAACGTTATGCCGGTCGGCAAGAGCGGCCCGCTGGCCAAATTTATCACAGAGGATATCTACGTATCCGCTGTAGGAATGGATCAGATTTCCCCGGCAGACCCTGACGCGCAGCCAATCGTTTCCGCAGCAGAGCCAAAGGCAGAAGCGCAGCCGGCAAAAACGGAAGAGACCGGAGAAAGAAAATTCAAATACAGCGCGGATAAGAAGGTATCTGAGACTCTGGGTGAAACCAGCAAGTCCAGTATTATCCAGAAAGTTGGTATGGGCGCAGGTAAGTTTGTCAACACACTGTATCAGGCAGGACGTGACGCTGTACAGTCCATGATCACAACGATTCTTCCGTTCATGGGATTCGTTGCCATGCTCATCGGTATCATTCAGGGTTCCGGATTCGGTAACTGGTTCGCGAACCTCCTGGTTCCGCTGGCAGGAAACGGAATCGGCCTGATCATCCTGGGCTTTATCTGTTCCATCCCGGTGCTTTCCGCTTTACTTGGACCTGGAGCCGTAATCGCGCAGGTAATCGGTACCATGATCGGTGTGGAGATCGGAAAAGGCAATATCCCTCCGCAGCTGGCTCTTCCGGCACTGTTCGCCATCAACACACAGTGCGCCTGTGACTTTATCCCTGTAGGTCTTGGTCTTGCCGAGGCTGAACCGGAGACCGTTGAGGTCGGCGTACCTTCCGTACTGTACTCCAGATTTATGATCGGTGTGCCTCGTGTTATCGTAGCGTGGGTGGCAAGTATCGGATTATACAGCTAGATATAATAGATAACCTTTAACTGTTTTTTTGGGCAAATGTTCCGTCCCCGCCGGATGCCTGAACAATCCGGCGGTGCAGTCGGACAAAGAAAGGACGAAAATAATGAATACATGGTTAAATCTTGAAAGTAAAGTAGTCATCGTTACGGGCGGAGCTTCCGGAATTGGAAAAGCGGTAGCACAGGAATTTATTCATCAGGGCGCAAAAGTGGTCGTTTGTGATATGAGCCCGAACGTACCGCACCTGGACGATGCCACAGACGATAACTTCTT
>DXEQ01000107.1 GCA_019114885.1 Candidatus Anaerobutyricum stercoripullorum | reverse complement strand
AGCACCGTACGTACGATTCCGTACACGGCGCTTTCAGTAATTGACGTGCACTGACTGATAGGCGATGGCTAAATCATAAAAGCCACTGTTTATCAGTCTTTCTTTTGTCATTGCCATGTTTATAGCAACTATATGTGTTTGGAATCACCCAATCATTTGTTCCGTTATTTTTCTGCTATGCATTACGTATCCATCCTGAATATGAAAAATAAAAAGTAGCCGTCCCACTCTCATTTCCTGAGAATCCGGATGGAATTCAGCAGGCAGATCACGGACACGCCCGTATCGGCAAACACGGCGAGCCACATGTTGGCAAAGCCGAACAGCCCCATAATCATGACGATGATCTTGACAGCCAGCGCAAATACCACGTTCTGCCAGGAAATATTGTTGGTCATTCTGGCGATACGCAGTGCCTGCGGGATGGCGTTCATCTCCGAGTTCATGAATACCACGTCAGCAGCCTCAATGGCGGCGTCGGTGCCGCTTCCCATGGCGGCTCCCACATCGGCGCCGGCCAGCACCGGGGCATCGTTGATTCCGTCGCCCACAAACATGACGGCTCCGTGCTGTTCCCGGACTTTCTGTAACTCAGAAAGTTTATCTTCCGGCAGCAGTTTCGCATGTACCTCATCGATTCCTGTGTCTTTTGCAACTTTCTCGGCGCTTTCTTTGGCGTCGCCGGTCAGCATGACCGTGCGGATTCCCAACTCCTTCACGGCGGCGATAGCGGCAGGCGCATCGTCTTTTACCGTATCGGCAATGACGATATGACCGATAAATGTGCCGTTCAATGCCACCAGAACTTCTGTGCCGAAGTCTTTCTTATGATAGCTGCTCATATCGATATGATTTGCGTCCATCAGCTTTCTGTTTCCGCATAATACTTCTCCCCGGCTGATCCTGGCGCGGACGCCGTGTCCGGCAATCTCTTCCACTTCCGCCGGTCTCTCAACAGAAAGACCTTTCTGCTCCGCCGCTTCCACGATGCTGTGTCCGATCGGATGGGTGGAGGACAGCTCACAGCTGGCGCTCAGTGCCAGCAGCTCATCGGCGCTGACCGAATCATCCGCCGGGCTGGCGGACTGCACCACAAAGTTCCCCTTCGTGATCGTTCCGGTCTTATCCATGACGATGGCCTTTACATTTTTTAATGCCTCAATGGCAATACCGCCCTTGAAGAGAATTCCTCTTCTGGAACCCGCCCCGATGCCGGAAAAGAAGGCCAGCGGTACGGACAGAACCAGTGCGCAAGGACAGCTGATGACCAGGAAAGTCAGAGCCGTATAGACGGAGGCAGTTCCTGATGTACCGTAAATCGCCGATACATTTCCTGTGTAATGCGGGTCCACAAACAGATGCCAGTTCATGGTATTCGGAAGGATGAACGGCAGCGCCAGAGCCACAAACAGTGCGAAGAATACGACAAATGGTGTGTACACTCTCGCAAACTTCGTGATAAAGCGGTCGATGTTCGGCTTGCTGGCCGCCGCATTTTCCACGGAATCGAGAATTCTTGTCACCATGGACTCTTCCAGAATCTTCTCCACGCGGATTTTGAGCTGTCCCGAGGTGTTCACACATCCGGACACCACGTTGTCACCGATTCTTGCCATCACCGGCACCGGTTCACCGGTGACCGGCGAAGTATCGATCCGGCTCTCGCCGTCAATGATCACACCGTCCAGTGGAATCCGGTCCCCCGGACGGACCAGAAGGATATCGCCCACATTGGCTTCCTCAGCATCAATCACCTGCACCTCATCTCCGATCAGCAGATTGACCACTTCCGGCCGCAAATCCACCGCTTCCATGATCTGAGAACGACTCTGCTCCGTCGCCCGCTCCTCAAAATATTCGCCAATCCGGTAAAACAGCATCACACCGACGGCCTCCGGGTATTCCTGAATGAGAAATGCACCAATGGTGGCGATACTCATGAGAAAGTTCTCGTCAAACACCTGTCCTCTGGCGATATTTTTGCCGGCAGTCAGCAATACCTTCCCTCCCAGAACGAGATAGGCGATCAGAAAGATAGCCAGCAGCGGCAGCTCTCCCAATGCGCCTGTCTGTTCCAGAATCTCTCCCGCCACAAACAGCACCGCGCCCGCGCCGATGGAAAACAGCGGTTTCTTCCAGAACGCCTCCTTTTCCTTTCCCGCAGACATTGCCGCCGTCCTTTCCTTCGGTACAATCGTAATGCCATCTTCCACAGCGTCCACAGCTGCCTGAATCGTCGGTATCAAAGCTTCCGGATTCTTTGCAGACAATTTCAGCTGTTTTGTGGCAAAGGTGATGACTGCGTCATCAACCCCATCCAGTGTCTTAAGCTTTGCCTCAATCTTCGCCGCACAGTTGGCGCAGTCCAGTCCCTCCATAATATAAAGCTTCGTGTCCGACACCGTGGAAATCTTCTTCCGCTGTCTCGGCACGATGGTCACGCCGTCCTCAATGGAATCCACCACGGCCTGCATCTTCGGCAGCAGCGCATCCTGATCATTGGCGGAAACCCGCAGCTGCTTCGTGGCAAAGGCCACCGACGCAAAACCCACCTCCGGCATCTGCCGGATCTTCGCTTCAATCTTGGCGGCGCAGTTGGCACAGTCGATTCCTTCCAATATATAGACCCTCTTCTCCAGATCCTCATCCGGCATATGACAGGTACACGCGGCCAGACTCTTGCCGCATACATCACAGTACTCTACAAACGACCGGCACTGCTCACAGTCGCAGTCTTCCGGATGCCCCTCCACATGATGCACTTCTTCCACAAAATGTGTGTGGGAACGGGTGGCATGCGGGCCTTCCCTGTGGTCATGGTGAGCATGGGCGTGCTCGTGATGGTGTTCATGCTCATGGCTGTGACCTTCATGTCCATGATCGTGGCCGCAGCCACAGGCATCGCCGTGCTCGTAATGGTGTTCCTGCTCATGGCTGTGACCTTCATGCCCATGATCGTGGCCGCAGCCGCAGGCGTCGCCGTGCTCGTGATGGTGTTCATGTTCATGGCTGTGACCTTCATGTCCATGAGCGTGGCCACAACCGCAGGCATCACCGTGCTCGTGATGATGCTCCTGCTTATGACTATATTCTTCCTTTTTCATAACACAATATCCCTTCTTCATTCTTTTCTGAAAGGCAAGGTACGGATTCTGCACTTCTTTAAGAATTCCATCCAGGGCATACCGGCCGATTATGCCTGCAGTGATTCTCTATTTTTCCGTGTGAACCATATGGACCATAGCCTCTTCCAGAATATCCACGATGTGTTCGTCATCCAGTGAATAGAAAACATTTTTCCCGTCCCGTCTGGCTTTGATCTGATGCATATTCCGCATCACTGCCAGCTGGTGGGATACGGCGGATTTCGTCATGTCAAGCAGCACCGCGATATCACCCGCGCACATCTCCTGTTCTTTGATCGCATACAGAATCCGCAGCCGGGTCTTATCCGCAAGAACCTTATAAAAAGAAACCACCTTATCAATATCGGCGTCTTTCGGCATGCTCTTCTGCACCTGCTCGATGCTCTCGGGAAACATTGCTGTACTGTCACTTTTCTTCGTTGCCATAACAACCTCCTGTAGCCAAATGAATATTCATTCAATTGAACATTTATTCAACTAACTGTAGTATAGTTGAACAGATACTCAATTGTCAAGTATTTTTTCTTCTTTTTTCATTGCATCTTTTTTTATTGCGCCGCACCATCTTTTTTTCCCTGCCAGAAAATAAAATCTGCTGACAGAAAATATATCAAAAAAAGCAGGCAGACTTCTCTTCCATAAGTGTATTATTCGCCGGAGGAATTGTCAAATGGGGAATTTGTTGAGATGAGAAGGAATGATACACAGACGACGGCATCTGTATCATTGTGGCTGGCTCACCGGGATAAAGATACAAAAATTACGGTTGAGATTGTCATAGTGCATGAAATAACCGTAATATTTCAGTGAGAATTACGGATAAAAATATAAAAATTCGTAGAGTAACCGTTATTCCATAGCAAAAATACGGATAAAGATAAAAATATGTAGATATAACTGTAGAAAACATTGTAAAAATACGGTTAAGAACAAAAAAATAGAAATGTAACTGCAAAAGGCACGCTGACGATACGGTTAAAATCGCAATATCTCAGATATCACTGTAAAATAAACTCTGACATACAGCTGAAATTGCAAAATTAAAAAAATCGCTGTTCTTTGATACCCAGACGGCGTATTACGTGCCCATGTCCTTCGGCCCGCCAGCCTGTGAAGGAGGACATTTGTCTTTAGGACGGAAATTATTGTTTCATTTATTGTTGCCGTTATGGCAGGTGTGATTTGCCATCTCATCTGCAAATGGCTGGACGGTGACAAATAACCGGCAACCAGCCTATGGGTATAAACCTTCCCATTTTAAAAACTAGGAACAGAAAACCCCGGAGGTCGCAGCTCCGGGGTTTTCGTTTACCATCTTATATGGATTTATTGTTTCATTTTGCCTGTCAGTATCATAACATATGCGACTATAGTTTTCAATATGCATGAAAATAAAATTTTACTGAAAATTCAACCAGCGAATAAAAAGAGGAAGCTTTGCAATGAAGCAGGCCCGCATAATAGCCATGCCAGCCACACCCCAGGCGGCGCATATGCGCTCCCTCGCCGGCGTCTCTTCCTCTACCGTCCCAGATACTCCCGCAGGAAGGCCAGCAGTCGTTCCATTTCTTCCCGCGTCCCGATGGTAATCCGCAGATAATTATCAATCCGTTCTTTCGGGAAGTACCGCAGATAGATTTTTTCGGCCCGGGCCGCCTCAAAAATTTCCCGCGCCGGTACGGATTCATGGGTGACGAATAAGAAATTCGCCCTGGAATCCGGGAAGGTGAATCCCAGTCCGCGCATCTCTTCTTTAAACCACTCGCGGGTGGCGATGATCTCTCCTGTCGTCTCCCGGAAGTACGGCTCATCCTCGATGGATGCCGCGCCCAGCAGGATGGACGGCTGGTTCATCGTATAGGAGTTAAAAGAATATTTCACATCGGAGAGCGCCCGGATCAGTTCCGGGGAGCCCATGGCGTAACCGATGCGCAGTCCCGCCAGGGAGCGGGATTTGGAGAAGGTCTGCACCACCAGCAGATTGTCGTAATCGGCCAGCAGGCTCTGGGCGGTCTCCCCGCCGAAGTCAATATAAGCTTCGTCCACAATCACCACCACATCCCGGTTATGATCGAGAATATCCCGGATGGCAGCAAGCGGCATCAGGATGCCGGTCGGCGCATTGGGATTCGGAAAGATCACACCGCCGTTTTCTCCGTAGTAGTCTTCCGGACGGATACGGAAATCCTCATCCAGCGCTTTTGTCTCATACGGAACCCGGAACAGCTCCGCCCACACATCGTAGAAAGAGTAGGTGATATCCGGGAAAAGAATTGGTCTGCCACTATTGAAAAAAGTAAGGAAAGACATAGCCAGCACGTCGTCCGAGCCAACGCCCACAAAGACCTGGTCACGGCCAATCCCCTTATAGTCGGCGATGGCATCCACCAGCCGGGAGGCGGCCGGGTCCGGGTACAGCCTGAGATCGTCAATTCGGCTGCACATTTCCTGCACCTTCGGGGAAGGCGGGTAAGGGTTCTCATTGGTGTTCAGTTTTATGATATCGGTCTCTTTCGGCTGTTCGCCGGGCACGTAAGGTACGACCTGACGGACATTTTTCATCCATTCTTTCATTATCCCTGCATCTCCTGTAATTTGCTCAGCTTGACAGCCTGATCCGCTGCGGTCAGGCTGTCGATAATCTCGTCCAAATCGCCGCTCAGGATCCCTTCCAGTTTGTGAAGGGTCAACTTGATCCGGTGATCGGTGACGCGGCCCTGCGGGAAGTTGTAGGTACGGATCTTCTCCGCCCGGTCGCCGGTACCAATCTGACTTTTACGAAGTTCCGCCTCCGCGTCGTGGGCCTTGGCGGACTCCATCTCATAAAGTCTCGCGCGGAGTACCTTGATGGCTTTTTCTTTATTCTTAAGCTGGGACTTCTCGTCCTGGCAGGATACCACGATTCCTGTCGGGATGTGGGTCAGACGGACAGCAGAGTCCGTGGTATTGACACACTGTCCGCCATTGCCGGACGCACGGAACACATCAAACCGGCAGTCGTTCATATCCAGCTGTACATCCACTTCCTCAGCCTCCGGCATGATGGCCACGGTGATGGTGGACGTATGAATCCGTCCGCCGGACTCTGTGGCAGGAATACGCTGTACCCGGTGTACGCCGCTCTCGTATTTGAGGCGGGAGTACGCGCCGTGACCGGTGATCATGAAGGAGACTTCCTTGAAACCGCCGATTCCGTTCTCATTGACATCGATAAACTCTGTCTTCCAGCGTTTGGATTCCGCGTAGGACTTATACATCCGGTAAATCTCAGCGGCAAAGAGGGCCGCCTCGTCTCCGCCCGCACCGGCACGGATCTCCACGATAACGTTCTTTTCATCGTTCGGGTCCTTCGGAAGGAGGAGAATCTTTAACTCTTCCTCACATTTTGCCTCCGCTGCCTTGGCCTCGGACAGCTCTTCTTTTAACATCTCCCGCATCTCTTCATCACTCTCGGACTCCAGCATCTCCACGCTGTCCTCGATGGTCTGTTTTGCGTCCTTATATTCATTATACTTCTCCACGATCGGAGTCAGTTCGTTCTGTTCCTTCATCAGATTGCGAAATCTTGTCTGATCGTTGACCACGTCCGGCTCGCTGAGCTCTTCCATGACCTCTTCCAGACGTTTCACCAGATCCTCTAATCTATCAAACATGATGTACCTCCTGTTTTATCGTTAATGGTAATCTATCACAAACTCTTTCTTCCCTGCCCGGCAAATGCACCGGCTGCCGCCAGTCTCTCCTGCCGCGCTAAGGTTCCTTTTTCCTCAGCCAGCAAATGTACCGGCTGCCGCCAGTCTCTTCCGCCGCGCTAAGGCTCTTTCTGCCCGGCCCGGCAAATGTATCGGCTGCCGCCAGTCTCTCCCGCTGCGCTAAGGCTCCTTCTTCCCCGGCCAGCGGCCGACGGCGATTCTGTCGAGTCCGGCCAGATCCTGCCGGATTACCGTCTCCTCGTACCCGGCCTCCTGCAGCAGCGAAAGGAGCGCTTCGCCCTGTTCCTGCCCGATCTCAAAGAGCAGCCGCCCTCCGGGGCGAAGGCGTTTCGTCGCCTCACGGACGATCCGCCGATAAAAATGCAGTCCGTCCTCCGTGCCGTCCAGCGCCAGCCTCGGCTCATGGTCCCGCACTTCCGGCATCAGGCCGTCAATGACCTTCGACGGGATGTAAGGCGGGTTGGAAAGGATGTAATCAAAGGTTCCCTGTACATTTTCAAAAAGGTCTCCCTGCACCAGTTCCACCGGCGCGCCCAGCCTGCGGGCGTTCTCCCCCGCCACGGCAAGCGCTCCTTCTGAGACGTCCGACAGAACCACCTGCGCCTGCGGACAGAGAAGCTTCACGCTGACGCCGATGCAGCCGCTGCCGGTACACAGGTCCAGCACCCGGCACGGCTCAGGACTCCGCTGCATCTGTTCCACTGCCAGCTCCACCAGACACTCCGTATCCTGCCGCGGGATGAGCACCCGCTCATCAACAGCGAAGGAATACCCCATGAACTCACAACTTCCCATGAGATACTGGAGAGGAATCCGCCGCTCCCGTTTCCGAAGCGCAGCATCCAGATCGTTCCACTGCTCCTGCGGCACTTCCGCGTCAGGGTCCATGAAATATTCGGCCCTGTCCACGCCCAGCTTCCACTCCAGAAGCATCCACGTCTCATATTCATATTCTTCAATCCCGGCTTCCCGGAGACGGCGCGCCGTCTCCTCCCGGATCTCTTTTCTCGTCACGAACATTCACCTGTCCTTTATCCGCGTACTCTGCGAGATTTTTTATACCGCGCGCCATCCCGGCCAGCGGGTAACGCAGCGCATTCCGCGCGTCTCAAATTTTTTTACACCGCGCACTGTCCCGGCCAGCGGGCAACACAGCGCATTCCGCGCATCTCAAATTTTTTTACACCGCCCCGGCCAGCGCCACGCCATCCGCGCGTCTCAGTCTTCCAGCTCTCCGTTTCGCACAGCCTTCACGTACTCTCTCCAGTCAAACACGCCCTCCACGGAGGCGATGGCCACCTCCAGCATGGCATCGTCCGGCTCTCTGGTCGTAAAGAACTGCAGGGACATGCCCGGTCTGCTGAGAATATCCATGATCCTGGAATTACTTCGGCCCGCCAGCCGGATGAACTCATAGGAGATTCCGGCGATCACCGGCACCAGCAGCACCCGCAGCACAAACTTGAGCGCCGGTTCATCCACCCGGATGAACAAAAACACGATGATGCTGACGATCATGACGATGAGCAGAAAACTGGTGCCGCACCGCTTGTGAAAGCGGGAATACTGGCGGATGTTCTCCGGAGTCAGGTCATCCCCGTGCTCCAGACAGTTGATCGTCTTGTGCTCCGCGCCGTGGTACATGAACACCCGGCGGATATCTTCCATCCGGGAGATCAGCCATATATATAATAGAAAGATTCCCACACGGATCACACCCTCGATCAGGGTGCGGACGGTGTAGGAGGCGATCACGCCTTCCAGCAGCGTGGAGAGAAAATACGGCAGGATCATAAAGATTCCCACCGCCAGAACCACGGAGATGGCGATGGTGATTCCCATGATCACACTCTCCAGCTTCTCACCGAAAATACCGGTGAGGGCCTTCTCAATCCTGCCCGGCTCCTGCTCCCCCTCTTCTTCCTCATAAAAAGACGAGGAGAAGGCCAGCGTCTTCATACCGATGTAAAGGGACTCAATAAATGTGACGACGCCCCGGATGACCGGCACACGGCAGATGGCGTAGCGGTTCCCCAGGCTCTCGTATTTGCCCTTCATCACTTCTATCTCATTGTCCGGCTTCCGGACGGCCACGGCGTACTGCTCCATGTTCTTCATCATGACGCCTTCCATGACCGCCTGTCCGCCGATACTGGTTCTTTTCAAATGGGTTCCTCCTTCCTTCGGTCTTCCGGACACCCCTCGCCCGCCGGTACATTTTCTTACAAAATATACGACGTGGTCTGCGGGCCGCCCGAAAAATCTGTGTAAAGAGAAAGCGACGACGCTTAAATCACGATATACCACATCATGATACCAGCGCCGCCGCCTCTAAAAAACCATATGGTTATTATTCCTGAGTCATGCCATACTTACGATTGAACTTATCAATACGTCCACGAGCCTTAGCAGCCTTCTGCTGTCCTGTGTAAAATGAATGACATTTAGAACAGATCTCCACATGGATATCTTCCTTTGTAGAACCTGTCACAAACTCGTTGCCGCAGTTGCAGACAACCTTTGCCTGATAATACTTTGGATGGATTCCTTCACGCATCTTCTTCACCTCTTCTAACCTATACCTTCATAGTTAATTCATCTATTATTGATGCAAGCATCAACTATCATCGTTACAAACAGCTTTCTCATTATAGCATAGCTCTTATGCGAGCGCAAGAAAAAATTTAAGAAAATTTGTCCGGTGATTCACCATCTTTCCCCGCTCTCTTTCAGCCGCAGCATCAGGTCCGCGATCAGCGCCCGGTCCCTCTCCCCCATGGAAGCGTACACATTTGCGGGGAAGGAGACGGACAGGTCCGCCGGACGCCCCTCATGCAGGTGAAATATCATATTTTCACTCACGTCCAGCGCCTTGGCTATGTAGGGGATGGCGTCGCAGGGAGGCTTCCTCGTACCCCTCTCCCACTTGTAATACGTATCCGCCGACAACTCATAGCCATAGTCATTGATCTTATCCACAACCCGCGCCACACTCAGACGTCCTTTTTTCTTTCGTATTTCCCTGAGATTCTCTCCGATATTCTCGCGAAACACTCTTTCTGCCCCCTTCTTTTCCGACTATCCGTCCAAAAATCCCTTCTCCTTTGGACAGATTAAACCTACTCAAAAATTATAACATAAGGTATCATTTTTAAATAGAAACTGTCGTGCACACTTTTCTGACAGGATAATAAAAAATCAGACAAATTTAGAAAGGGGCAAAAGCAAATGTACTCTGATTTACTATTACCGCATCTGAAACGGGAGATGATCGAAAACTATTTTGAGATATGCTGCTACTTCGTCATGACAAAACGCATCGAGCGGCAGGAAGACCTTCTCCGCCTGCACTACTATAAATCTCTCCTGCTGACGGAGCCGTTCCCGCAGCTTTCAAGAAACAGCAAGCTGGATCTGGAGATCATCTCCTGCACCAGGGACGTCCGCAGCCAGCTTCTCCATACATACCCGTCCGAGTTCATCATCCGCATCATCGAGTCCGGCATCCACGTCTTTTTCGACAAAATGGACCGGTACGCCGCCATCGACGTCCGGCTCCGGAGCCTGCCGGAACTCTATACTTATTTTACCGCCATGTCGCCGGTCCTCATCGACAGACTGAAAGCGATCATCCGCCGGGAATTCGGCGGATGTGAAGAATCCCGCAAAGTTGAAGCTCCCGGCAGATGCGGGGACTCCCGCAGAGTTGAAGTTCCTGGCGGATGCGAGGACTCCCGCAAGTACGACGACTTCGGCGGGTGCGAGGACTCCCGCAGCTGCGGGAACTGAAAATGTGCCGATCCGCCGCAGCCGCCCGGTACATTTTCAGTTCAGTGCCGGTTAAAATATATATCTCCCGCCCACTTCATATCTATCTTCATAAATGTATTGCTGGAGTGGGCTTTTATTCTCTTTTCGTACTGGCTGGCGGTGCTCCGGTACAGATCCAGATCAAACGGCATGCGCCCGACACCCTTTTTCTCAAAGAACACGAGAAAACTCATCTGGCTGCCGTAATAATCAAAGAGGATATTCTGGAGGGTGTCGTCCTTCATCTCCTTCTCCAGTCCCCGCAGATAGGCAATCTTCACAAGCTCGATCACCCGGTCGTCCAGAAGATTCTCCGCGATCATGATCTTCTCCTTTAAGTCATTGATGTTGTCAACGACCCGCAGCGTCATGCCCTTCTTCTCCTCCCACTCCCGGAACCGCTCCATATCCGTCTCCTCGGTGGAAAGACAGATGGCCAGCTTCTTCTTGCTGTCCACATACAGGCTCTCGTAGGTCAGCGGAGCCACCAGATCACAGTTCTCGCAGTCAAAGTTGAAAATGTGATTCTTTAAAATGTGCTCCTTCATATCCGGTTTCTCCGTCACATTGATGACGGAATACTTCTTAAGCTGATGAGCATGTCCGCATTTGGGACATTTTAATTCTTCTATACTGTATTGTGTCATATTGTTGCTGCTCATATGGTTCTGCCTCCCTCTTGCGGGACGGTTCTCCGACAGAAAATGTACTGACGCTCTTCCATCCCGACACGTTCTCACAGACTATGATACAACTATATTGAAAAATGCGCAAATGGTTTCCGCATTTAAGCATAACGACATAAAAATACTACAAAAAGGCGATTTTTTACCGCAAATTGTCTGACCTTTTTCCCTTTTCGCTATACACATATGTTATAATGAACTTGTTATTGATTGAACGAATAAATACTCCGGGGCGGCGGACTGTCCCCCTGTTTTTGAAAAAAGGAAGCATGCCTGGCAGGATTCTTCGCCTGCATCGGGTCGTTTCAGCGACATCTGACAGTCCGCCTGCGACAATGGCGTCGTTGCTCTCCGGTCTTATTCTCGTGCATTTTTAAGGAAACGCTGATGTAATACTTTATAAAGGAGGAAAACATGAGCAGACTAGAAGTATTCACCAAAACCAAGGCGCAGTCTGTCGTCGACGATCTCTACAAAGATCTGGAACGGCGTATTGTGGCCGCCCCTCCGGGACTCTGTCCCGTGGACATGACCGCCTCATTTTTAAAGCTTTTCCACACACAGACCTGTGGAAAATGTGTTCCATGCCGTATCGGTCTGGGCGTTCTCGTGGAAATGCTGGAGGACGTACTGGACGGAAAGGCAACTCTGGAAACATTGGAGCTCATCGAGCGGACCGCCCGGGTCATCTATAACAGCTCCGACTGTGCCATCGGCTATGAAGCCGGTCTGATGGTACTCAAGGGACTGGAAGGATTCCGGGACGACTTTATCGAACATATCAAGGCAGGACACTGTTCCTTCCATCTGGAACAGCCGGTGCCGTGCGTGACCTTATGTCCTGCCGGCGTGGATATTCCGGGATACATCTCTCTGGTGGCGGAAGGCCGTTACGCCGACGCGGTGCGCCTGATCCGCAAGGACAATCCGTTCGTCACCGCCTGCGCCCTGGTCTGCGAGCATCCGTGCGAGACCAAGTGCCGCCGGAACATCGTGGACGACTCCATCAACATCCGGGGCCTGAAACGTTACGCCGCCGACCACTGCGGTCTCGTGCCGCCTCCTGCCTGCTCCGAACCGACCGGCAAACAGATTGCCATCATCGGCGGCGGCCCTTCGGGACTGAGCGCCGCCTACTATCTGCAGCAGATGGGACACCAGTGTACCGTCTTTGAACAGCGCGGCGCGCTGGGCGGCATGCTTTACTACGGCATCCCGAACTACCGGCTGCCAAAGGACCGTCTCATGGAGGATATCTCCAACATCCTCGCCACCGGCGTGGAAGTGCGGCTGAACACTTCCATCGGCGATGATGACGGACAGCTCTCCTTCAAGATGATCCGGGAGAATTATGACGCCGTCTACGTATCCATCGGCGCCCATACCGATAAGAAACTGGGCATCCCGGGGGAGGGCGCCACAGGCGTCATCTCCGCCGTGGAGATGCTTCGCCATATCGCCGAGGGCGACATGCCGGACTTCACCGGCAAAAATGTCATTGTGGTGGGCGGCGGCAACGTGGCCATGGACGCCACCCGCTCCGCCATCCGCCTCGGCGCCAATAACGTCAGCGTCCTCTACCGACGCCGCAAGGCCGACATGACGGCCCTGGAAGATGAGATCGAGGCAGCCATCGCCGAGGGCGCGGAGATTCTGGAACTCCACGCGCCAAAAGAGATCGAGACCAACGCGGACGGCGAGGTCATCGCCATGGTGGCTGAGCCGAAGATCATCGGCCTCATCCGGGGCGGACGGCCGACCCCGGCGGATTCTGACCACGAACCGATCCATATCCCGTGCGATATCGTGATCATCGCCATCGGACAGGACATCGTCTCCGAATCCTTTGCCCGGGCGGGACTCCCGGTAAACCGGGGACGGATTCTTGCCTCCGACGACAGTTCCATTCCGGATATGGACGGCGTATTCTCCGGCGGCGACTGCGTCACCGGACCGGCCACCGTCATCCGCGCCATCGCGGCGGGCAAGGTGGCAGCCGCCAACATTGACAACTATCTGGGATTCAATCATATTATCGAGAGCGAAGTCAAGGTGCCGGACCCGCGCATCGAGAACAAATCTCCTTGCGGCCGCGTCACCATGATGGAGAGAAACACCACCGAGCGAAAACAGGATTTCGATCTGGTGGAAAAAGGAATGACCGAAAAAGAAGCCACACAGGAAGCACGCCGGTGTCTCCGCTGCGACCACTTTGGCTACGGAGTATTTAAAGGAGGTCGAGTAGAGGAATGGTAAATATCACGATCAACAATATCCCGATTGCCGTGGAGGAGGGCACGACCATCATGGAAGCCTGCAAGGAAGCCAAGATGCCGGTACCGAGCCTCTGCTACTTAAAAGGAATCAACGAGATCGGCGCCTGCCGCGTCTGCGTGGTGGAGGTCAAGGGCATCGAGCGCCTGGTCACCTCCTGCAACAACGTGGTCAAAGAAGGCATGGAGATCCTCACCAACTCTCCGAAGGTGCGGGAGGCAAGACGAATCAACATCAAGCTGATTCTCTCCCAGCACAACTGTTTCTGCCCGACCTGCGTCCGCTCCGGCAACTGCCAGCTGCAAAAGATCGCCGGCGAACTGGAATTCGGCACCGGCTCTTACCCGCAGCACATCACCTACGGCAGCTGGCCGTCGGACTTCCCGCTGATCCGGGACGAGAGTAAATGTATCAAATGTATGCGCTGTATCCAAATCTGCGATAAGGTACAGTCCCTCCGGGTCTGGGATCTGGCAAAAACCGGTTCCCGCACCACCGTGGACGTCTCCCTGCGCAGAAATATCAAGGAGGCGGACTGCGCCCTCTGCGGCCAGTGTATCACCCACTGTCCGGTGGGCGCCCTCACCGGGCGGGACGACAAACGTCCTGTCTTCTCCCAGAACGGCTTCTTAAACGCCAAGGGAAAGACCACCGTGGTGCAGGTGGCCCCTGCCGTCCGCACCGCCTGGGCGGAGAGCTTCAACCTCTCCCGGAAGTTCGCCTCACCGAGACGACTGGCCGGCGCTCTGCGGATGATGGGCTTTGACTATGTGTTTGACACCACATTTGCCGCAGACCTTACCATCATGGAGGAAGCCAGCGAATTTCTGGAACGGCTTCATCACAAAGAAGATTACCACTGGCCGATGTTTACCTCCTGCTGCCCGGGCTGGGTCCGCTTCTTAAAGTCCCAGTATCCGGATATGGTGGACTGCCTGTCCACCGCCAAATCACCGCAGCAGATGCACGGTGCGATCATAAAGAACTACTTTGCCGACAAGATTCATGAGGACCCGGAAAATATATTCAGCGTGTCCATCATGCCATGTATCGCCAAAAAAGCCGAGTGCGCCCTGCCGACCATGGACAGCACCGGCACCGGCCCGGATGTGGACGTGGTCCTCAACACGAGGGAGTTCGTCAACTACCTCCGGTCCCTGAACATCGACATCTACAGCCTGCCGGAAGACGACTTCGACTCTCCGTGCGGCGACGGCACCGGCGCGGGCGTCATCTTCGGCGCCACCGGCGGCGTCATGGAAGCGGCGCTGCGCACCTGCTACAAGCTGGCCACCGGCGAGAATCCGGACCCGGACGCTTTCTACGGCATCCGCGGCATGGACGGCTGGCGGGAAGCCTCCATCGACATCGCCGGCACCACCGTCAAAATCGCGGTGGTCAGCGGCCTCGCCAACGCCCGCCGTCTCATCGAGGCAGTCCGCAAAGGCAGAGTCTTCTACCACTTCGTGGAAGTCATGGCCTGTCCGGGCGGCTGCGTGGGCGGCGGCGGACAGCCGATCCACGAAGGCCGCGAGATGGCGGAGATCCGCTCCAAAAACCTCTACTTCCTGGACTCCAGAAGCGAACTACGCTTCTCCCACGAGAACCCGGAGATCCAGAAAGTCTACGACGAATACCTGGAGAAACCACTCTCCCGCATGGCCCACAAACTGCTGCACACCGATCACACAGCATGGGAGATGCCGCCGGCTCCGCCGCGGAGGAAATAAAATCGATACACATATTTTATGCCGGAGATTTATGTCTCCGGCATAGTCATATGATGATTCATAACACATATATGAATCGTCATAATACATAAGAAAGGACTGATCCACATGGAAAAGAACAACGATAGAATGCGGGAGATTCCTGCCCCGGCTGACGCCGACAGGCTCCGTCGGCAGATGGCGTTCTGTCTGGAGATTGACAAGGAGAAATTCATCGGCCGCCAGACTTATCTCTCGGACGGCGTACGGAAGGAAAATGATGCGGAGCATGCCTGGCACATGGCCATCATGACGCTGCTGCTCAGCGAGTATTCCAATGAGAAGATTGATGTGTTAAAGACCATCGGCATGTTGCTGATTCATGATCTGGTGGAGATTGACGCCGGAGACACTTACGCTTACGATGAGGAAGCAAAGAAGACGCAGCACGCCAGAGAGATGGCGGCTGCCGAGCGCATCTTCGGACTGCTGCCGGAAGATCAGGGCAGCCGCCTGAAATCCTGGTGGGAAGAGTTTGAATCCGGTGATACTCCGGAAGCGCGGTTCGCCCGCACCATGGATCACGTGCAGCCGCTGATGCTCAACGCCGCCACCGAAGGGAAGAGCTGGGAAGAGCACGGCATCCACCTGTCTCAGATTCTGAACCGGAATCAGGAGACAGCCAGGGGGTCCGAACAGCTGTGGCAGTACGCCAGAGAGAACTTCATCGAACCGAATCTCCGGGCAGGACGGATTATAGAGCCTTGAACCAAAGCTCTGAACAAGGCGGATTATAGAGTCTTGAACCAAATCTCCGGACAAAACGGAGCATTGAGTCATAATCTTCGCGTATTTGCCTGCAATTCTGGCAAAGTTCTGTCAGAAACAGTCTCTTGTCAGAACTTCGTCAGAATTCCTTCACGGAATCTTGATGCAAAGTTCACAGGTTGTTCATACACTTCCTGTATAGTAAGAATCACAAAACGAACAACGTTTTGGACTCATAAATTTTTTTCATACTTTTCTCTCTTTTGTTTAAAGGGCCGCTGCCCGGACAGATGTACCTGTCAGGCAGCGGCCCTTTTGTGGCATTTTATCCCAGTAGGCGTCATTTTATCCCGGCGGGCGATATTTTATCCCGGTGGGCGTTTTTTTATCCCGGTGGGCGTTTTTTTATCCCAGCGAGCGCAGTTTTGATAACAGAATCTTCTGGAACTCCGGCAGGTTGACCCGATCAAGCAGATAAACAGGCTGCTGATGGTTTCCATCCTCTTCGCTCTTCTCTTTGCACAAAGAATCCAGAGGTTTTGCATCGCCCGTCTCTTTTCCTGCTGTCACTGTTTGCGCTGTCTGGTCCACGCAGACGGTTCTTCCGCGGCCGACGTCCCAGCCGCAGTCCACGTTCACCGTCACATTTCTTCCGGCGAAAAGTTCCGGATTCGTGAGATAAAGAATTGTCACCGCGTCGTGAATGGCGACCATGTTCTCCTCCCCCTCGTGACGGGTGGTATCCAGATAGAAGCGGAGCATCCGGCCGCAGGCCCGCTCTGCCTGCCGGTCGCTGCGGCAGAGTTTCTCGATCTGTCCGCCGTTAAGACCGCTTTGCAAGGTCACGTCCAGACCGCACATGACCATCGGCAGTCCGGCGGCAAAGACCATCTGCGCCGCCTCCGGGTCCGCCCAGATGTTGAACTCCGCGGCTGGCGTCACATTTCCTGCTCCGGAGGAGCCGCCCATGAAAACGATGCAGCCGATGCGTTCTTTCACCTCAGGAAATGTACGAAGAAGCAGGGCGATATTGGTCATCGGCCCGGTTGGCACGAGGGTCACTGTCTCTCCTTCCGGCAGCCCCATGATGTGGCTATACATATAGAAGATTCCACTCTCAGAAGCAGTCTTCTTCTCCGTCTCCGGAAGAGCACAGCCCCCAAGTCCGTCCGCACCGTGGATATCTTCCGCCGGTTCCACCGGACGCACCAGCGGTCCTCTCGCTCCGCGAACCACAGGCACATCGTCCATGCCGAAAAACGTCGTCAGCTTCAATGCATTTCCTGTGACACGGTCGCTGGTCTGATTGCCCGCCACCGTGGAAACGCCAAGCAGATGAAGCTGCTCTCTGCTGGCCGCCGCCATGGCGAGGGCAACGGCGTCATCAATACCCGGGTCGCAGTCTATCCAGATGTTTGTCTTAATATTTTTGTGATTCATAATCCCCATCTCCTTCTCTGATTACAAAGCAACGCCGCGCGGATGACACTCGCCTTGATCCGTCTCAGGACTACACCCAGTGCATTCGCTTTCATCCGTCTCAGGACTACACCCAGTGCATCCGCTTTCATCCGTTTCGGGGCGGCGCCCCGCTGCCGCGCGCTATGCCCGGCCAAACTCCGAAAGCTCCAGTCCCTCGTTTCGCTCCAGCGTCATGCCGATACTCCAGCTGTTGATAAAGAGAAGCAGCGGCCGGCCTTTCAGGTCTTTGATCTTCTTCATGTCGGAAGTGCCCCGCAGCACGTCCAGATCAATGTCCGGATTCTCAATCCAGCGGATGTATTCATATGGAAGTCCTTCCATGATGATCTCCACGTTATACTCGTGGTTCAGACGGTATTTGAGCACGTCAAACTGCAGAGTACCCACCACGCCGACGATGATCTCCTCCATACCGGTGTTAAACTCCTGGAAGATCTGGATGGCGCCCTCCTGGGCAATCTGGTTGATACCTTTGATAAACTGTTTTCTCTTCATGGTATTGACCTGACGCACTCTGGCGAAGTGCTCCGGCGCGAAGGTCGGGATTCCTTCATAGGCAAACTTCTCCTCCGAAGTAGTGAGGGTATCTCCGATGGAGAAAATACCCGGATCGAAGATACCGATGATATCTCCGGCGTAAGCCTCCTCGATCATCTTCCGCTCGCTGGCCATCATCTGCTGCGGCTGCGCCAGACGCACCTTTTTGCCTCCCTGCACATGGAAGGCGTCCATGCCCGCCACAAACTTGCCGGAGCAGATACGCATAAATGCGATACGGTCCCGATGCGCCTTATTCATATTTGCCTGAATCTTAAAGACGAAAGCAGAAAACTCCTCTTCCTCCGCCGGGTCAATAAGTCCCTGGTCGGACATCCGCGGCAACGGCGGCGTTGTCATGGCAAGGAAATAATTTAAAAACGTCTCCACGCCAAAGTTCATGAGAGCGGAACCGAAGAACACCGGCGACAGCCGTCCCGCATCCACCTCACTCTGGTCAAACTCCGCGCTGGCGCCGTCCAGAAGCTCAATCTCTTCCGCCAGCTGTGCAAGTGCCTCCTCCGACACGTAATCTTTCGCCTCCGGCGCGTCCGGGGATACCTCCTTCATGGTTCCCATGCGGGTTCCCTTCATGGTGTCCTCGAAGAGATCGATCATCCCCTTCTCTCTGTCATAGACGCCGGCGAACTCTTTGCCGGAACCGATCGGCCAGTTGACGGGACAGGTAGGGATGCCCAGTTCCTTCTCGATCTCATCCAGCAGATCGAAGGTATCCCTCGCCTCCCGGTCCATTTTATTAATAAATGTAAAGATCGGGATGTGGCGCATGGCACAGACCTTAAACAGCTTCCTCGTCTGGGCCTCCACACCTTTCGACGCGTCGATGACCATGACGGCGGAATCCGCCGCCATCAGCGTCCGGTAGGTATCCTCGGAGAAATCCTGATGTCCCGGCGTATCCAGAATATTGATACAACAGCCGCCAAACTCAAACTGCAGCACGGAGGAAGTGACCGAGATACCTCTCTCCTTCTCGATATCCATCCAGTCGGACACGGCGTGCTTTGCCGTCGCCTTTCCTTTGACAGAACCTGCCTGATTGATGGCGCCGCCGTACAGAAGAAACTTCTCCGTCAGCGTTGTCTTACCAGCGTCCGGGTGAGAAATGATGGCGAAGGTCCGTCGTTTTTTTATCTCATCTGTGATCATTTTGTTCATGGTAGAATTCCTTTCTCTATAACATCAAATCTTTATCACATCAAAAAAGGAACACCGTCTCCGGTGTTCCCCCTGAATCGGCAGAAACACATTCCTATTATATCTGCTTTTGGCAAAAAATCAATGCGTTCTCCCGTTTAATTTGCGGCAGTCTGTTTAATTTATGGCAGTCTCCCGTCTCATTTGCGGCAGCCCTGCTATATTCTCTCCGGATCCACATGATTTGCGGACAAAACCTTCCGGACGCCCTCCTGCACCTTCAGATAATCTTCCAGCAGAGAATCCAGATACTCGCTGCCCGCCTGCTCCAGATGATAGTAGACCCTCGTCAGCCGTTTTCCCGCCAGCTTCTTATAATCGCTCACATATCCTTTATCCGACAGTTTATAAAGAATCGGGTACAACGCGCCCTCTGTCACAGTGATGGCTCCGTCCGACTGTTCCCTGATCTTCTGGGTAATCTGATACCCGTAGCAATCCTCCACGCGGAGAATCGATAACAACAATAATTCGATGGTTCCTTTTTTAAATGAATTTCTATTTGCCATGTATTTCTATCTTTCCGTCCTTTACTTCATAACACAGGTGTGGATTAATTCTCCTCTATAATTGTTTCTTCATAGATTATATGTTCTTCCATAGCATTCTCATAATTTTGATATGCCAGGTAATAACGATATCCAATTAAGGTAATATCTTTCATAGTGCTTCCCCTTT
>DXEQ01000106.1 GCA_019114885.1 Candidatus Anaerobutyricum stercoripullorum | reverse complement strand
AGAAAAACGGGAAGTACGTGCCGGAGAAGCTGGATGAACCTCTGGACATTGAGATTCCGTGACACAAGACTTTTTTGTGCAAGACACAGCATACCTGCTAAAACGAAAATCCACCGAGACCGATGAGGACGTCCCGTCTGAGGACATCCCGCACAAGGTTTCGGTGGATTTTTGCTGTTCTTATTTCAGAAACTGTTTATCCATCTCCGGATTGAAGTAATAATAATTCCGGCTGTCCAGCTTTTCCTTCGTTTTTTCCAGTGCCTCGCCGAAGCGCTGGAAATGCACGATTTCCCGGCTGCGCAGGAATTTCAGCGGCTCCCGTATATCGGGGTCTTTGATGACGCGGAGCAGGTTATCATACACGGTCCGGGCTTTCTGTTCCGCCGCCAGATTCTCCATGAGATCTGTCACCGCATCTCCCTTGGACTGGAATTCTATGGCGGAAAAGGGCAGTCCTGCCGCCGCCTGCGGCCAGATGCCCCCGGTGTGGTCGATATAGTAAGGCGCAAATCCCGCTTTCTCCACCTCTTCCACTGTCAGGTCCCTGGTCAGCTGATACACCATGGCGCAGATCATTTCCATATGGCCAAGCTCCTCCGTGCCGATATCCGTCAGCAGTCCGCCCACGGACTTCAGAGGCATCGTATACCTCTGCGAAAGGTAACGCAGGGAGGCGGACAACTCCCCGTCCGGTCCTCCGTACTGGCTGATAATGAGACTGGCTGTCTTCGGACAGGTCTTTTTGATATTGACCGGATACTGCAGACGTTTTTCATAATACCACACAGGCTCCGCCTCCTTTCCATGGGCAAGGTGCCTTCTTTCTGTCTTCCGGCTGCAGGGCCAGTTCCGCGCAGAGCGGATACTGTTCCTGTGCCAGTGAGGAAAGCAGTTCCTGCCGCTTTCTGATATATTCCTGGCAGGCCGCGAACGCCTCCCCATCTTCCGGATGTGTATCCAGATACAGATTCAGATCATCCGCCATAAAACTCACTTCCGTCAGTTCTTTCATCATCTTCTTCTGTTCTTCTGTCTTTCCCTGATAGTCTTCTGCCACGGGTGCGGTCTCCATCATCTCTTCCGGGACAGCAAAAAATGGCAGATCCAGATCAGGAAATGCGGTACCCGCTGCCAGCGCCTGTTCCGGCGCGTACAACTCTTCCATTTCCTGTACCGGAAGCTCTGCCATTGCCAGTTGTTGTTTCTGCATCGCACTCTCTCCTTTTCTCCTGTTATTGCTTTGAGAGAGCCGGCGCGTACATGGCCTGCCGCCTGATCCGGCTCTCTCTTTCAGGTAAAATATGGCGTCCCATTTACATTTACTCATAAATAAGGCACAACCATAGTCTGCGTAAAAAGAAAAGAATTCATCAGAAACATTTTTTGGAAAAATTATTACAATCTGTCCGAGACAGTAATCAGATCGGATGGTATACGAACCGGTCCGCCCATCTCCGGGCGCACTGTTTATTCACTCCCGACGCTGCCATCCGTGCCGCCGGTTACCTCCGGCACGCCCACATCTTCCGCGTCTTTGGCGTTCGGATAGATTTTCTGCAATTTCGCATCGTCAAAATGTTCATCCATCACCTTCTGCCACTGCTGCGTGGCCGGAACGCCGTCCGCCCGCTGGTCGCTCCGGATGAGTGCCAGACCGGACACCGCCATGTTGACAGCGAAGAATACTACCAGAATCCATGTGAGCATCTTCCCCGGCCGCAGCGGAATCTTCTCAATCCACCGGGAAAATACCGGATACAGTCCCTTCATCCAGACCACGGCGGCAATGCCCCAGAAGAGACAGTAGAGAAGGTTAATCCTTCCGCCCAGATTGAACATCATATGACTGTAATCCCAGAAAACCTTCCCAAAGACCAGTTCGGAAAGAACGCTGCATATGTACTCGTAGGCGCCGCCCAGAAAGGTTCCCGCCAGAAAGATAAACCGGTCGGACCGGTCTCTGTATCTGTACAGAAGCAGTGACGCCGCCGCGATGGCAAATCCCCACACCAGGCTGAACGGTCCCCACACCAGACTGCTGCGGCTCATCCATACGCCCGCCTTCATCCGGCAGAACAAAGTCTCCACGATATCCCCCAGAAAGGAGCCGATGGCAAAGAGCCAGAACAGCTTATAAAACCCGCAGCCGGCCGCGAACACGCCTTCTTTTACTGCTTCCGCGGCTTTCTTTCTGTGTATGACATTCGGATAAGCTCTCCGGATTCTCCTGTCCGTCCAGCCATAAATCTTCCGGCCAAGCCGGGAACTGATACCGGACAGCCAGGAATCCACTTCTTCCCACTGCTCCATCCTGCGGCTTCTCCCTGTCAGGATACAGAGAGTCGCCACGATATCAACGAGCAGTATCACCGTGAGTATCCACAGCAAAATCTCTCCCGGAAGAGTCGGAATCAGTTCGAACAGATCTGTCAGAAGCGGATTACCCCACTCCATGGCCGCAAAAGATAAGACTCCCCAGAAAACAGAGACCGGAAGGCAGATATAGCCGTCCAGATTCCCTTTTATATTTGAGTAATCCCACCATCTCTCATGGTACAGTCTTTCAATCAGATGTCCCGCCGTCCACTCGATCAGGGTAGAGGCGATGAAGCCCGCCGCAAAAAGCCAGATACCGTGAAGTTCCCCGTAAAAGATGGTCATCACAGCGGCAGATATGCCATAGATCACACAGAGCGGCGCATTGACCAGACCTCTGTTTACAAACTGTTTCTGCTGCAGGGCTGCCGCCACCGTTTCCAGCACCCAGCCCAGAAAACTGTACACAAAAAACAGCCACAGTATCTCATATCCTGTATATCCCATAGTATTTCTCCTGTCTCTTCGTTTATGTCCATGTTCCGTTATTTATAAAAGCCTGATACCCTTTTGGGAATATCAGGCTTTTGCTGTGACCTCCGGGGGGCGCCCGGTCATTTAGCGGATCTGTCCGTCTCCCCGGATGATATATTTGTAGCTGCAGAGTTCTTCCAGTCCCATCGGCCCTCTGGCGTGCAGTTTCTGTGTGGAGATACCCATCTCACAGCCCAGTCCGAACTCTCCGCCGTCCGTAAAACGGGTGGAGACATTGACATAGACCGCCGCGCTGTCCACTCTTCTTGTGAAGTATTCCGCAGCCGCCTTATCTTCTGTGACGATGGCCTCGCTGTGTCCGCTGGAATGTGCCGCAATATGCGCCACCGCATCTTCCACGCTGTCCACAACCTTCACTGCCAGGATGTAATCCAGGAACTCCGTATCAAAATCATTCTCTCCCGCCGGCGTGCCTTCGATCACAGAAGCGGCACGCGGACAGAGACGAAGCTCCACCGGAACCTGTCCTGCCGCCGTCCGGTCGTCCACCAGACGCTTTTTCAGCATTGGAAGAAATGTATCGGCGATATCTTTGTGTACCAGACACACTTCCTCCGCGTTGCAGACGCTCGGGCGGCTGGTTTTTGCATTTTCTATGATGGCGAGGGCCTTGTCTGGATCGGCGGTGCCGTCCACATAGACATGGCAGATGCCGGTTCCCGTCTGGATACAAGGTACCTTCGCCTGATCTACGCACGCCTGAATGAGACCGGCGCCTCCCCGCGGAATCAGAAGATCCACATATCCCACTGCCTTCATCAGCTCCGTGGAGCTGGCCCGGGTGGTATCCTCTATGAGAGAAACGCAGGTCTTCGGCAGGCCGGCCTCGGCCAGTCCTTCCTGCATGGCGTCCACCACGGCTCTGGCGCTCTTCCACGCCTCCTTGCCGCTTCGAAGCACACAGGCGTTGCCGCTTTTGATGCAGAGGGCCGCCGCGTCGCTGGTCACGTTTGGCCGGCTCTCATAGATGATGGCGATCACCCCCAGCGGAATCGCTGTCTTCTCGATGATCATGCCGTTCGGTCTCTCTATGGAACGCAACACCTTTCCCGCCGGGTCCGGAAGATCGATCAGTTCCCGGATACCCTGCGCCATACCGACAATCCTGTCTTCCGTCAGCAGAAGGCGGTCCAGCATCACATCGGAAATCTTTCCTTTTGCCTGCTCCATGTCTTCCTGATTGGCGGCCAGAATCTTATCCGCGCTCTCTGTCAGCTTATCAGCCATACAGGCCAGCGCCTTATTCTTGACTGCCGTGTCAGCAGAGTTGATGTACACCTTCGCATCTCTTGCCTGCTCCAATATCTCTTTGGTCGTCATGATAGTTACCCTCCCTTTCTTTTCGCTGTCCGGCCGCCCTCCCCGCGGGCAGAATCCGGTCAGCGGCTGCTGTTTATGAATCCATCCGTATTATCCGATCTGTTTCTTCCCGCGGAACTTCGTCCCGACCTTCTCTCCGTCCAGAATCCGGTACAGATTCTCCGGGTGCGTTCCGTTGGAAATGATCATATCGATACCCGCATCCATGGCAATCTCCGCCGCCTGAATCTTGGTGACCATGCCGCCGGTACCCAGCTTCGTTCCCCGGTTGCCTGCCAGATCATAGATCTCCGGCGTGATGGAAAATACCACGTCGATGACTTCGGCGTCCGGATCCTCTCTCGGATTGGCGGTGTAGAGTCCGTCGATATCGCTCAAAACGATCAGCAGGTCCGCTCCCACCTTTCTTGCCACGATGGCCGCCAGAGTGTCGTTGTCGCCGACCGAGATCTCATCTGTCACGATCGAATCGTTCTCGTTGATGACCGGCATCACATTGAGCTCCAGAAGACGGTTCACCGTGTTGTGGAAATTCTGGCTGCTCACTTCGTTCTCAAAATCCGATCCGGTGATCAGAATCTGCGCCACGATGTGATTGTACTCCAGAAACTTCTTGTCATAGAGATACATCAGCTCGCACTGACCGATGGCTGCCGCGGCCTGTTTTGTGGGCATATCGTCCGGTCGGTCCTTCATGTTCAGCTTGCCGACGCCCAGGCCGATGGCTCCCGAAGATACCAGAATCAGCTCATGACCGGCATTTTTGATGTCACTTAATACCTTACATAATGTCTCAATCCTACGGATGTTAATTCTTCCGCTTTCATAAGTTAAAGTGGAAGTTCCCACTTTTACTACGATTCGCATAGCTGCCTCCTGCAAAAAGGGCTGCGGCAAAATATATATCCATATTCCGCTGCAGCCCCTCTTATCCATTGATATATTATAATACTTTGCTTAAGAAGCTCTGGGTCCTCTCGTTCTGAGGATGATCCATAACCTCCTCCGGAGTTCCCTGCTCCATGATCACTCCCTGATCGATGAAGAAAACTCTGTCAGCCACATCATGAGCAAAGCCCATCTCGTGGGTAACGACCACCATGGTCATACCTTCCGCTGCCAGTTCCTTCATAACATCAAGAACCTCACAGACCATCTCCGGGTCCAGAGCACTCGTCGGCTCGTCAAAAAGCATGATGTCCGGTTCCATGGCCAGCGCCCGCGCGATCGCCACACGCTGCTGCTGTCCGCCGGACAGTTCCTTCGGCTTCGCGTCCGCCTTCTCGGCAAGACCAACCCGCCGCAGAAGCTCCATGGCCTTCTTCTCTGCCTCTTCCTTTGTCTTAAGCTTCAGCTCCACCGGCGCCAGCATGATATTCTCCTTCACCGTATAATGCGGGAACAGATTAAACTGCTGGAACACCATACCGATGTGCTGACGGATCTTATCGATATCACTGTTCTTTCCGGTGATACTCTCTCCATCCACCAAAATCTCGCCTTCCGTCGCCTCCTCCAGACGATTCAGGCAGCGAAGAAAGGTGGACTTACCGGAACCGGAAGGTCCGATGACACAGATTACCTCGCCGGTGGTGATCTCCGCGTCGATTCCTTTAAGAACATGAAGGGAACCAAAGCTCTTCTTAAGACCACTCACCTTAATCTTGATATTGCTGTCCATTATGCGTTCATCCTCCTCTCAACTGCTCTTGAAATAAATGACAGGATCGTGACGATCAGGAGGAAGAATACGGCTACCCATGTGTATGTCGCAAAGGACTCCATGGTTCTTCCCACATAAATCTTCGCATGGTACATGATCTCTGATAAACCGATGGCGTAGAGGATCGTGGAATCCTTCAGGGTGATAATGAACTGGTTCACCAGAGAAGGAAGACAAATCCGCACTGCCTGCGGAAGAATGATCTTCTGCATGGACTTGGCATAGCTTAAACCAAGACTTCTTGCCGCTTCCATCTGTCCCTTGTTGACGGACTCGATGGAACCACGGAAAATCTCGGAAATGTATGCGCCGGCATTGAGAGTCAGGGTCACCAGACTGGCGGTAAATACCGTAATACGGAACTGAGAGCCCGTGATGGACTGAATCAGCTGCGGCATGGCGAAATAGAAATAGAACGCCTGCACCAGCATTGGCGTACCACGGATCAGCCAGATATAAAACTTGGCGATGCCGCGCAGGACCACATTGTTGGAAATATTCATCAGACAGACGAATATACCCAGCACCATAGCGATAAGCAGGGATAAGACGGTGATCTGCACCGTCATGCCCAGACCCTCAAGGAGGGTCGGGTAAACTTCCTGTAAAACTTCAAATAACTGCATAACCAATCATTCCTTTAATTACTCTGCAGATGTATATTTTGCAAGAATCTCATCATAGGTACCGTCTGCCTTGATGTTGGCAAGACCTGTGTTGAACATCTCAAGGAGTTCTGCGTTCTGACCTTTCAGGACAGCGAAACCGTAAGGAGTGGAGTACTCATCTTTCTCCTCTGCCACGATCTTAAGACCGTTGCCCTGGGAAACGCCGTATGCCATAACCGGATAATCCTCGAAACATGCTACCGTGTTGCCGGTAACAACGTCCTGATACATCAGAGAGGACTCGTCAAAATACTGGATCTTAAAACCATACTCATCCTTTAAGGACTCTGCACAGGAAGCGCCCTGTGTACCGGTCTTGGCTGCCACGGTCTGTCCTTTCAGATCGTCAAGTCCCTGGATATCACTGTTCTCTGCAGCAGCGATTGCCACATAAGAATCATAGTAGCTCTCAGAGAAATCGTATTTCTTTTTTCTCTCATCGGTGATGGACATACCGGCGATAACACCGTCGCTCTGTCCGGACTCCAGAGAAGCTACTGCCGCGTCAAATCCCAGTGGATTGAGCTCGTAGGTAAATCCCTGATCTTCTGCGATCGCTGCCAGGATATCTACATCAATACCGACAAACTGATTATTCTCATCCGTAAATTCAAACGGTGCGAAAACTGTATCGGTTGCGATTACATAAGTTTTATCAGATGATGCACTGCCTGCTCCTGTGCTGTCCGCCTCATTGCCGGAGTTGCCACCACATGCAGCAAGGGATAAAGTCATCGCTGCGATCAAAGCCATTGATAAGAATTTTTTCATGTGAATTCCTTCCTTTCTAATCTTTCTTTTTTCACATT
>DXEQ01000105.1 GCA_019114885.1 Candidatus Anaerobutyricum stercoripullorum | reverse complement strand
AAGACAGGCCATCCAGGTGATGCTGGATCATCACACGGAAGCCATGTCCGAGGAGAGTCTGTAAAAAGGTTACTGTGTGAACAGTAGCTTAAAAAAGTAACTTTTGTCCTCTTTTTTCACAATTCTTCTTTTCTTTATGAAAAAAAAATGATACAATACTTGTTTGTAATCATGAACTGCCCAAAGCCGCAGGTCTTGTCCACCGGTTTTGGGCGCTATAATTTAGGAGGATGAGACATGAATGTGAATCCATGGATTATTACGGCTGTCATTTTGGTCATCGGCATCGCTGTTCTCGCATTTCTTTATTACAAGGGATCCAAAATGCAGAAAGAGCAGGCCGAGCAGAAGGACAAGCTTTTTGCAGCGGCACAGCAGGCTACCATCCTCGTCATCGACAAAAAAAGAATGCCTCTCATTGACTCCGGACTTCCGCAGGCTGTTCTCGACCAGACTCCGAAGAGAGCCCGCCGGGCAAAGGTTCCCGTAGTCAAGGCCAAGATCGGTCCGAGAGTGATGTCTTTGATCGCCGATGAGGACGTGTACGATGAGATTCCTGTAAAGGCAGAAGTCAAGGCCATGATCAGCGGTATCTACATCACCAGCATCAACAACTTCCGGAAGGCCCCGGTGCCGGCGCCGGAGAAGAAGGGCTTCATGGCGAAGCTTCGCCGCAATGCCAATAACGCCCAGGCCAATATTGATGCTGCCAAAAAGAAGCAGGATAAGATCAAAAAAGAGATTCAGGAAGAGCGAAGCAAAAAAAAGAAAAAATAAAGGCGCGCCATCAGGCACACCATACAAAAATGCTGTCGTATCAGCATCTGTCTTTCCAAAAACAGACGCTGCACGGCAGCATTTTTTGCGTCTTAATTATTTGTGTCTTAGATGAAGCGGCCGGAGACGGTCAGCCGGTACTCGGACATGAGCATCCCCGCCGCATAGAATGAATAATCCAGATGGAGCCGGATTCCTTTTTTGTCTCTGTGGAAGTCAATCCGCTTCGTATCGGACATCAGCTCCAGCGGACCCGCCGGAGAATGGTACCGACATGGCTGTGAATGTCCGAACCGGAAGCGCAGCAGTGATTCTCCGGCGCCGCTCTTTTTAAGTTCCACCCTGTCCGAATCGATAGTAAGCCGATTCTTTATGATATGTCCCTCTTCTGTCCGCTCCTCATAAAAAATGTAGTGCTTTCCCGCCCGGTGAAAATAGTCGGCCGTGGTGGCGATCTCCGTCACTTCCTCTTCTCCGAACCCGGTCTGTATGCCCCGGATGGTAAGATGAAGCTTCTTTCCCGCCTTCCGCTCTTTCTTCGCACAATCTTCCATGGCGTCACCCGTCATAGCGGACCATGGCAAGGTCAATGAGTCTCTGGATCAGTTCTTTTTTATCCACGCCTTCCGCTTCCCAGAGCATCGGATACATGCTGATGGCAGTGAATCCCGGCAGAGTGTTGATCTCGTTAAATACCACTTCTTCCGTATCTTTTGTCAGGAAGAAATCCACCCGGGACAGGCCGTAGCAGTCAAGAGCCTTAAAGATGGCCTCCGCATCCCGGCGAATCTCCTCCGTCCTGCCCTCCGGCAGTTCCGGTCCCACCACGGTTCTGGAATCTTCGTTGTTGTATTTTGCCTCGTAGCTGTAGAAAGTATCCGCAGCCAGAATCTCTCCCACGCCGGAAGCCTTCGCCTCCGCGCCGCCTAAGACGGCACACTCCAGCTCTCTTCCCACGATATTTTCCTCCACAAGAATCTTGGAGTCATGCTGCGCAGCCAGCCGGAGCGCGGCCACGAGTCCTTCCCTGTCCTCCGCCTTGCTGACGCCCTGCGAGGAACCTGCCTTGGACGGCTTGACAAATACCGGATAGTCCAGTTCCTTCTCCACCCGGCTCACCACCTCGTCCATATCCGTAAGTTCGCCGCGGCGCACACCCACGAACTTCGCCTGACGGATGCCGATGGCGTCCACGATGATCTTCGTGTAAAACTTATCCATGGAGCAGGCTGACGCCAGAACGCCGCAGCCCACATACGGAATCTGCGCCAGTTCCAGAAGTCCCTGCAGGGTACCGTCCTCCCCGTTCATGCCGTGGAGCACCGGGAACACCACGTCCACATGGACCGTATCCACGCGGTCCTTCTGCATGAGGATCAGTTCTCCCTTCCCGGTCTCCGGTGACAGGATTGCCTGCGTGTGCCCCTGCACCCAGGAACCGTCTCTCACCTTATCCAGGGACTCGATGAGCTTCCACTGCCCGTCCTTCGTGATGCCGACCATGATCACGTTGTAAACTTCCGTATTGATATTCTCCACCACCGTCGCGGCGGACACGAGAGAGACCTCATGCTCCGAGGACCTGCCTCCCATGATCACAACAATATTCTTCTCTGCCATTTTTATCTTTCCTCCCTGCGGATCTGTTATTCGTTTTGTTTCTGCAATACTATATCATATTATCGGGCATTTGAATACTTTACATTATTCTTTCGCTTTCCTGTTTTTCGCTCTCATCCGGAAATGAAATTATCTTTCCGCAAAAGGATTCCTCCGTCAACACATTCCCCGTCAGTGCAGAAAGGGTCCTCTTTCAACACAGTCTTCGTCAGCGCAGAAAGGATCTCCTTTCAACACAGAAAAAGACCGGGGCTAACGGAACTCTCCGATCTCCCCGGTCTTCTTCGCCGCCATGTACACACACATTCTACAGTGGTACAAACTCATCCTCAACCTCTTCAAGATTGCCGTCTTCTGGTCCATCTTCCTGCCAGTAGGTCTCATAAAACTTGTCAAAAATACTTGCGGTAGCCTTCACTCCTGTACCGGCTACAGTGCCGCCAAGAATACATAACGCCATTACCAGGCCAACTGCAGGTGCCAATAACCATTTACGTAACATCACTGAACTCTCCCTTCCGGACGGGAAATACTCCATCCTTCCACATTATATTTTTACATCTGCTCAAATCATTATCTATTGTGAAAATCGATAATTTTTGAGCATTTTTTATAATAAAATATTATCACAGCTGTTTTCCCCTGTCAATCAAATACATTACATTTCACATATTTTTTATGACTTTGCCCGTTTTTCAACAGACATAATGTAATGTTTCTATATATATTCTATGATTTATTTCAGCTTTTTGCCGAGTACCGCCGGGTTCGCCGCATTGGCGAGAGCCGTCTCCCGGTCAATCCGTCCCGCCCCGTACAGATTGGTCAGATAATGATCCATAGAAAACAGCGTATCGGATACCGAAGAATAGATCATACCATCAATCTGATGGACCTTGCCCTCACGGATCATGTTTTTGATGGCCGTGTTCACCGTCATCAGTTCAAACGCCGGAATCCGGCGGCCTTCTTTATCTCCCACCAACTGCTGGGACACCACCGCGTTGAGCACGGAAGCCAGCTGCACAGTGATCTGCCGCTGCTGGTTCGGCGGAAAAACGTCAATGATCCGGTCCACCGCATTGGCGGCCCCCACCGTATGCAGGGTGGAAAAGACCAGATGACCGGTCTCCGCCGCCGTCATGGCAATCTGTATCGTCTCATAATCGCGCATCTCTCCCAGCAGGATCACATCGGGGCTCTGACGGAGGGCTGCCCGCAGCGCGGTCTGGTAGCTTTCCGTATCCGAGCTCACCTCCCGCTGGCTGACAATGCTTTTCTTATGGCGGTGCAGAAACTCCAGCGGGTCCTCCAACGTGATAATATGGCTCTCCCTCGTACTGTTGATCCGGTCAATGAGACAGGCCAGGGTCGTGGACTTGCCGCTGCCCGCCGGTCCCGTCACCAGCACCAGCCCCTTCCTGTACTCCGCCAGATTGAGAATGGAGTCCGGAATCTCCAGTTCCTTCGGGTCCGGCAGCCGGAAAGCGATCAGACGGATCACCGCCGCCAGAGAGCCCCTCTGTTTATAGACGCTCGCCCTGAACCGGGCCAGATTGGCGATGGAGAAGGAAAAGTCATCGTCCCCATTTTTTTCAATCTTCTCCATGCCATGATTCGGCACCAGGGCATAAATATCCCGGATCAGCCTCTCCGTCTCCTCCGGCATGACCCTGTCCTCACTCATATGTACCATCTGCCCGTTCACCTTACAGGTCAGCGGAAGCCCCGCCACAATAAATAAATCCGACGCTCCCTGCGCCGTCGCCTTTTCCAGATATTCCCGCAGTTCCATATCTTCCGTCTCCTTTTCTTTTACTGCCACCCCATCACCGACGTTTCCGGCACATGGCAGACTCCCATTACCGCCATACATTTTATGAATAAGCCCCGTCACTGATAGACATCCAAAGACCGGTCCGGCTCCCACTCTTCGTCGGATTGCAGCTGCCACTGTGTGACCTCATAGCCCGGTGCGCCGGCTGCATCGTTATCTTCGTCCAGAGCCGCCGGCTCCGTCTCATTCTCTCCACCCGGGACTGCGGCTGCATCGTCATCTCCACCCGGGGCCGCCGGCTCCGCCTCATTCTCTCCATCCGGCGCGCCGTCTGTATCTTCTTCCCCGGTCAGGCGGATCGTCACCACCAGCCGCTGGCCGGCGGACACTTCCTCCTCAAAGGTCACCTGTTCTCCGGCGGCAGGTCCGTTCTCCCGGGCCGTCTCCATATATTCGGCGAGACGTTCCTGCACCCGGCCAACCGCCGCATAATAATCCGAGGTGTGCTCCGCCGCCTTCTCCGACAGCCGTCGGTCCGCCACTGCATTTTCCAGTGAAAGCACCGAAAACGTCAGCAGGGAGAGGGTAATAAAAATGAGGATCAGAAGGGAGATTCCCACATTCATCACCGGAATTCCTCTCTTTCTCATGCCGTCCCTCCTTCCTGCGGATCATACAGTTTCAGTGCGAGCCGGTAAATATGCTGTCCGTCCGCGGGTTTCTCTGCCTCATCGACCGTGATCTCCACACGCCACAGTCCGCTGACCAGCTCTTCCTGCCAGGATACAGCGGCCACATACGCGCCCTCATCCGCCGCGCAAGCTTCCCATTCCGCATCAAAATACATGCAGATTCCCTCTCCGGTCTCCATCTGCCGTGCCGCCGGGAAATACGCCGACAGCGCAGGCAAGAAGGCTTCCTGCCCGTCCGCCGCATCGTAAAGGATCTCCGCCACGGAGGACGCCATACTCTGCGCCCGAAACAGTTCTTCCGCCTGGCGGCTGATACTGTGGGAGCGGGCAAACGCCTGCAGAAACACCGCCGCCGTCACAGCGAAAAAGGCGATTGCTATCATCAACTCTATTAAAAATAATCCTGCTCTTGAATGTTGTCGTCTTCTCATGTTTCTTTCCTCCGGCGGATGGCGCCGCCTGCCTCGGACGGGGATATTTTTACGCCGCGCGGTGCGCTGGCACACAGGGGCGCTTTTCACTGCATGCGATTCCCAGCCTGGCAGGACCACTTCTCACTGCACGCGATTCCCAGCCAGGCGGGGCGCTTCTCACTGCGCGCGGTGCGCCGGCAGACGAATCCAGAAGGTCTCCTGCCGCCCGTCAGCCGCCACTGTGAACTCCAGCAGGTCTTCCTCCGGTCTTTCCACTGAAAATGTGTCGAGTCTCGTCAGTTCCTGTCCGCCCGAAAGACCGGCAAAGTCATCTTTTTTCATAAACAGTTCTTTCAGGCTGCCGTCTTCCTCATAGATATACGTCGAGTAAGTCTCCCCACCCTGATCACTGTCAAGGACCAGCACCTGTCGTCCGTCAATCTCCTCCACCGCAGCCTGCGAATCATTGCCACATTCCCTGACCTTCTCCCGCAGGTAGGACGCCGCCGTCCGCACCGTGTAGTTCTCCTGCAGTCCCGCCGCCGTCTTCTCATAAATTCTGGCGCCCTGCAGCACCACAAGCAGAGCGCACAGGCAGAAAAGGAGCAGAAAAAGCAGAGGAAAGATCATATCGATAGTATGCATGGTCCGATTCTTTTTTGTCATACTGTCAATCACCCCTGTACTCTGTTATCTCTCCAGCCGGAACACCCGCACCTGCGGCCGGATATTCTTTCCCACAATCTCGTAATCCACGATGTATTTGTCTTCATCATATTGCAGCCCATAATGCTCTCTCAGATATGCAAGACTCTCCGGGTAAGCTCCCTCCGTCCCGTAACAGAACACCGCCGACTGCACCACCGCATTTTCTATATTTTCCATCTCTTTCTCCTCGGACACTGCGGAGACGGACTGTACGCCCGCAAGAAACACCGCAAAAAAGAGGAGAAATACCGCCACGGCCAGCAGAAGCTGCCCGTACCGGTTCTTTCGCACACGTCCTGTTTCCATTCGTCCTCCCGTAATCTATGTATCATCATGACGGACTGCGCGCTGCCGCAAAGCCGTTCTGCCAGGTCGACACCGCCTCCCCACTGCTCAGGCTCCGGCCGCTCTCATCCGATACTGGACAGGATGCCCATGAGCGGCACCATGACCGATAAAAGAATCCCGCCCACCAGCACGGACAGCACCGCCACCATGGTCGGCTCCAGCACCGAGATAAAGTTCTGGATCCGGGCGGTCACTTCGTCATCCGCCTGCGCGGCGATTCTTCTCAGCGCGCCGTCCGTATCGCCGGTCCTCTCCGCGATAAAAAGCATCCGGCCGTAAAGACCGCTCAAGATTCCGGCCTGCACCGCCGCCCGGGAGAAGGATTCCCCTTCTTCCACCTGCTCTCTGCAGGCGGCCAGCTTCTGCTTCATGGAAGCATCCTCCGACACCAGCAGATCCACCAGCTCAAACGCCCCGTCATAATCCATGCCGCTTCGCAGAGCCATGGACATAGCCAAGGCAAATCGCGCCGTCTGCATACGCTCCATGATCGCCCGGGTACCAAAAAATCCGCGGGCCATCTTCCGGAACCGCTCCTTGCCCTTCGCGGTGCAAAACAGCCAGACACAACCGCCGAAAAGCGCCAGAAGGACCAGGATGATCCATCCGTAATACTGCCGGATCCCTTCGCCGGCCTTAAGGAGCACGGCGGCCACGCCGGTCATCTGCCCACCCAGCTGGGCGTACACCTGCGCGAACACCGGCAGCACCTGCACCATCATCACCAGAAAGATGACCAGCATCATCCCCAGCATGAGCAGGGGATAGGTGACGGCGCTCTTTATGTCCTGCACCACATTTTCTTCCCGCGTATAGTAGGCGGCAAGTCCTTCCATGACCTCGTCCAGATTCCCCGTCTGCTCGCCGATCCGGACCATCCGGATCATATAGTCAGGAAACGCGCCGGTCTCCTCCAGCGTATCATAAAAGATACCGGTCTCTTCCAGATATCCCTGCATCTCTTCATACAGTTCCCGGAGCGGGTTCTCCTCCCGCCCGGCGTCCTCTTTCAGAATCATGATCCCTTCCGTCACAGAGACGCCCGACTTCAATATCATCGCCATCTGCTCACAGAAAAGAATTCTCTCGTTATTTGATAAAACTTTTCCCATACCTTATATCCCTTATATCTTATGGGCCCCTGTCGGTGCCATCCTCCGGCCAGGGGTCTTTCATTATCAATGCCATCCCTGCCGCCTTCACTCCCAGATACCGGAAAACCATTCCAGAAACCGGAAACGAAGCTTCTTTTTCTTCCCGGTGAGAACCTCTCTCTCCTCCTCAGGAAGGTCCCGTTCCATATCCTGCTCTCCCTTGCCGGAGAGCGCCGGACTGTCCTCTGCATTATAGCATAGTTCCGGGTAAATTGCACACCACCAGTTGTGTCCCGCAGCCCCGCCGATATCCACCCGCAGCGCCTGATACACCCCTGCCGGGAACCATACATTGCCATACCTCCGCAGCGGAAAACGCTCCCGCACAATGGACACCCGCACACGCTCCGCGCCGTGATCTGCTCCGTCGCCTCCGCCGCTCCCTCCATTGCCAGGACCGGTACTCTCGTTGTCGCTTCCACCATAGCCAGAACCGACATTCTCACTGTCGCTTCCACCGCTCTTCTTTCCGCTGTCTTCGCGCAGCACACGGGCCGCCGTATCCGTGATCTCCGACAACCGCTCCTCTATCGCCTCCCGCAGCTCCCCGGCGCTTTCCACCGTATCCGCCGCATCTTTGAGCACCTCCAGCACACCGTCCCGCACCAGAAGCTTCCTCCTCTGATCCTCCGGCTCGTCAGACGCCGCCCGCACATGGAACCGCAGCGCCACGTCATAAATCTGAAAATGTGTCTCCACATACATCTGATACAACAGCCCCGCCGACAGCAAGAGCAGCAGGACCGCAGTGACCCGGACAATACAGACTGATTTATTTTTGTGATCCTTTTGATAATATTTCGCACTCATATCATAAAGATAGACAGGATGGGGAGAAAATAAACAGGGGTGATAATTCAATATCTCTCTTCATCAAATCATCACTAACTTTCATACGGTTATTTTAATAAAAAATTCGTATGAAAAGGTATTTTTTCTATTATTTCTAACATTCATTTTTAGTTTCCATCCTATGTTTTTATAAAATAACACGGCGAAAGCCACATGGTGCTTCCGCCGTTGTCTATTTCTTCCCTCACCCCGGCAGCCGGTACCCCTGCCGCACCACCAGTCTCCTCCACTGCACCTTTGTCTGGCAGAGGGAAATGTCCCGCTCTCCTTCTGCTTTTGCTTTCAGCACCTCGATGGGCGTCCGGCAGGAGATTCCGCCGGTCTCGCTGCCTTTGTCGGAGAGGTTCCATCCGAAGATGCGTTCTTTTCCCTGTTCGGCACGTTCCACGATGCGGTTGACTTCCTGTCCGGCGGCGCCGTCGGGGATGTTTTTGATATCGAGGAGTTCCTCCGGCTGCTGCAGGCAGACGGACAGCAGGACATCCGGGGATTTCTGCCAGGAGGCCTCCCATTCCCGAAGAAATGTGTCGGTCCGCTGCGGGTCTTCTATGAGACCCGGTCCCAGGAAAATGGTGTCGATATGGTTCCATTCCAGAGTACCGGCGGCTGTTTTGGCATATTTTTGCTCCATCTCGGCCATGTCGGACGCAGTGAAGTGGATCACATTACAGGGGATACTGTCTTCCTGGGATTCCATGGCGGACAGATCCGCCGTGAACAGCCAGTACGCGTAGTCGCCCGCGCCAGTGTCCCCGGCAGCGTCTTCGGCGGTGCTCCCGACCACATTTCCGGCAGCGTCTTCGCCGGTGCTTCCGACCGCATTTCCGGCAACGTCTTCGCCGGTATCCCCGGCGGTATCCACATACAGCGTGAGCACATAGCTTTTTTCTTCCACGTCAGTCTGACTGCCGCAGCCGGTGAGCGGCAGGATGATCAGGGCCAGCATCGACAGAAAGAGGAACCGGGCGCGGCGGCCGGTTCCGGATACATCCGAAGGGTCTGCCGGCCGCCCGGTCGACGCGGCCAGCAGGGGCAGGAGGATGAGCAGCGGAAAGTCGATCCATTTTTTGTAGGTGAGGAACCAGTCGAAGACGAAGCGACTGTCGCCGGAGGCCAGGCGGCAGGACAGCAGGAGCAGAAGAGTGATCACACCGGCGGTGATATACGCCGCCCGGCGGCGGAGAGTCCGTCCGTCGGGCAGGCGGCCGCCGAAGATTTCTTCGCCGATCTTTCTGCCGTAGTAAAGGTAGCCGCTGAGTACGCCCACCAGACAGAGGATCCAGAACATGGCCAGAAGGATATCGAACCGCTCCAGAAAACCGCCGGGAAGGCGGATCAGCTGCATGACTTTGATCACCGGCCACGGGGAGGAGGCGGTGATCTGCCCTCCCAGATTCTCTATGGTGACAAACCAGAGCAGCACGTTCCAGAGGAGGACGCCGCCCACGGCGCGCCAGACCTGATTGCGTCGTTTTCGCCACCAGGTTTCCTGTTTTGGATCCCGAATTTCGGATTGCTGCAGGCGCGGGCTTTCTGCGGCGCACTCTGGCGCGGTTTCTTGCTGCGTTGATTCTGTCCCCGTCGTCCCTTCCGCGCGCGCCGCCTTGCCGCTCTTTGCCGTAAAGCCGTCCGCCCAGAGATCTTTTGTCACTGCCGGCATGAGAAAGAGCAGAAATTCCAGCGGCGTGGTGCAAAGCAGCAGAAGGTAACTGTTGGAAAACAGCACGCCGACGTCCTCCCGCAGGGACGGCATGTGGAACTTGCCTTCCAGCGCCAGAAGGGCAAAGAGGACAAGGATCACAAACAGACTGACAATCCACGGGAAGAGCAGCTCCAGAAAGCGGGCGCGTTTCTGGAGAGTAGTCTGGGTGCAGTACCAGAGGAGCAGGGCGAAAGGCAGCAAGATCAGGAACATGCCCCGGTCCGGCATGTAGATTTTGCGGATGGTCAGGCCGAAGAAGAAAAACAGGGCCAGGCTGTTTAAAAATAACCGTATCATGTATACAATACCCAGCCACCGGTTCAGAGCAAATCCGTAACCGGCGTACATGGCCGCCGGTTTGCACCGTTCCAGACGGCGGACCATGTAGAGCATCCATGCCGCAAACAGGGCAAGCCACAGGGCATAGAGCGCCACAGGCCACAGGCCCTCCGACTGACTGTGGAAGGCTGCGGCCGCCGGGAAGGTGAGGCCGGAGGCGCCCACCCCCTCAATATAGATCATTCTCGTCAGCTGCCGCTGTGAGATTCTGCTTTCGCGCATTTCTTCATTACTCCTTTCTTCCGCGCCCGACGCAGAGGGGGACGCCATTTTGTTTCGGACAGATATGTCATTTCTTTCGCACCCGGCGGCCTGCCCTCGTAAACAGCGGCCGCTTCTTCATAAAGCGCAGCGGATAGCGCACGTACTCGTCTTTTTCGGCATTGTAGTCCAGATGTCCGCCGCAGACGGACGGCAGCATGTACGGCACGCCGAAGGATTCCAGCTGGGACAGATGGAAAAGCAGGGCCGCCAGCATCAGAAGGTAGCCGTAGATACCCCAGAGCGCCGCTGCCAGGATAAAGAGGAATTTCAGCAGGCGAAACACCGGTCCGAAGGATTCGTTGGGAACGATAAAAGAAGCGATGGCCGTGAAGGAGACCACGATGACCACGATGGTGCTGACCAGTCCCGCGTCCACCGCCGCCTGCCCCACGATGAGGCCACCCACGATCCCGATGGTCCCGCCCAGCTGACCGGGGATGCGGATGCCTGCCTCCCGCAGCAGTTCGAATTGGAATTCCATCAGCAGTACTTCCAGTACCACAGGGATGACGATGCCGGTCCTGGCCTGGGCGATGGACAGCAGAAAGGCTGTGGGCAGCATCTCCGTATGAAAACCGGCAATGGCCACGTAGAGACCCGGAAAGCCGATGGCAAAGGCCGCAGCCGCAAACCGCAGCAGTCTGGCAAAGGAGGCCGCCAGCGACCGGGTGTAGTAATCGTCGCCCGACTGGAAAAACATGCCGTAGGTCACCGGCAGCAGGAGCACGCCCGGCGAGTTGTCCACCACCAGCACGATCCGCCCTTCCAGCAGACCACTGGCCGCCTTGTCCGGCCGCTCCGTGTGCTGAAACTGGGGAAAAGGAGTCCACGGATTGTCTTCCATGAGCTGCTCCACCATGCCGCCGTCAAAGACGCCGTCGAGACTGATCTCTGCTACCTTCCGGCGGATTCCTGCCAGAAGTTCCGGTTCCACCAGATCTTCCATATAGCAGATGGCAATGTCCGTCTTGGAGCGCTCGCCCACCTTCGTGTGTTCCATCTTGAGACGCGGGTCCCGGATTCGCCGCCGGATCAGCGCCGTGTTGGTGCGGAAGTTCTCCGTGAAGCTGTCCTTCGGTCCCCGAATGACCATTTCCTGCTCCGTCTCGCCCACGCCCCGGGTGGGGAAGTTTTTCGTCGAGAGGGAAATCGCCTTTTCACAGCCCTCCACCAGCAGCACCGAATTGCCCGAGAGGATGTCCGTGAGAATATCCTCGTAGGTCTCCACCGCCTTCCAGTCCACCGTCTCCAGCACATGTTTTTCCACGAAGGACAGCCGGTCTTTCTGGCCGTCCAGCACATTTGCCTGCAGCGGACGGATCACAAAGTCCTGCAGCGTCTGGGAATCCGTGAGACCGTCCACGTAGATGGCCACTGCGCGAGTCTTTCCGTCGCCGGCATAGAACACATTTTTTACCATGTCGCCGCTGGGCGCCAGTACATTTTCCAGAAAAGCATAGTCCTCGTCAAAGTTGTTTTTCAGTTTTCCCGCCAGCTTCTGCTGACGGTCATAGCGGGGCTGCCGCGCCCCGGCTTTTTCTTTTTCCTTCATGTCATTCCTCCTCTGTCGGCGATTTTCCTTAGTATCCGGCGAAATTGAGAAAATATACCTGCAAAATCCGCTCTTTTCCCGCTTCTTTTCTTGATTTTTATTCAAAATAAGATATAATTCATGTATACAAGATACACAGGAGGAACAATCTATGACTCAGCCTCTTTATTTGAAAGCCTACGGGAAGGTCAACCTCGGGCTGGACGTAATCCGAAGACGGGAAGATGGATACCACGAAGTGCGGATGATCATGCAGACGGTCAAGTTGTATGACCGGATCATTCTGGAACGCAACCACTCCGGCAGGATCACCCTGCGGACGAATCTGCCGTATCTTCCTGTGAACGAAAAGAATCTCGTTTACCGCGCCATCGACATCATCCGCCGGGAGTACGGCATCACCGACGGCGTCAGCGCCAGTATCATAAAGCGGATTCCGGTGGCAGCGGGTATGGCCGGTGGCAGCACCGACGCGGCGGCAGCCTTTGTGGGTATGAATCAGCTTTTTGCCCTGAATATCACGCAGGAGAAGCTCATGGAGTACGGGGTGAGTCTGGGCGCAGACATCCCTTACTGTATCATGAGAGGTACCGCCCTCTCCGAGGGAATCGGCGAGATCCTCACGCCGCTGCCTCCGGTTCCCAGCTGCTGGTTTCTCATCGTCAAGCCGGGCTTTTCCATGTCCACGAAGTTTGTCTACGAACATCTGACTCTGGACGCGCAGACAAAGCATCCGGATATCGACGGTATGATCGACGCCTTAAACCGGCAGGACCTCACCGGCGTCACCGACCGTCTGGGAAATGTACTGGAACAGGTCACGAAACAACATTTTCCTGCCATTGACGAGCTGAAGGCGATCATGCTGCAAAACGGCGCTCTGGGCTCTCTCATGAGCGGCAGCGGACCGACGGTCTTCGGCATCTTCACATCCCGGGAACAGGCGGAACAGGCGGCAAGGGCATGCCGGAAACACCCTGCGGTACGCCAGACCTCGGTGGTACGGCCTTTTAACAAGACGGTGCACACAAAGTCCGCCGCACACCACGCATACATGTAATACAGGAGAATCAGAATGAATCAGAATCAGGACCACTTAAAAGATACCATGAACGAATATCTTCCCCTGCGGGATGTGGTTTTTAATACATTGCGCAGGGCGATCATCACCGGCGAATTTGCTCCCGGCGAGAGGCTGATGGAGATTTCTCTGGCCAACCGGCTGGGCGTCAGCCGGACGCCGGTGCGGGAGGCCATCCGAAAGCTGGAGCTGGAGGGACTTGTCATCATGATCCCGCGGAAGGGCGCGCAGGTCGCCAAGATCACGGAGAAGAGTCTTCGCGACGTGATCGAGATCCGCTGCGTGCTGGAAGAATTCGCCGCTTCCCTGGCCTGCGAACGCATCACCCCGGAAGGCAGGGAGAATTTAAAAGAAGCCCACGAGAATTTCGTGGAAGCAGTGAAGAACGGCGACATACTGGATATCGTGGAGAAGGATGAGCGGTTCCACGACGCCATCTTCCAGGCCACCAGCAACGAACGTCTCATCACCATCATCAATAATCTGCGGGAACAGTTCTACCGCTACCGCATGGAATACGTCAAAGATATCGAACAACATTCCGTGCTGGTCAATGAACACGAACTGCTCCTCCGGGCGATTTACGACGGAGACAGTGAGACCGCCAAGCGGATCATGCGGACCCACCTGCAGAATCAGCAGGAAGGGGTCATCCAGGCAATCCAGGAATAAAAAAAGAGCCCCCGTGTTCCGAATCTTTCAGAAAATGTACTCTGAATCTTTCGGAAACGGGGACTTTTTTCTTTTATGGATCATCCCGTTTATATTCCTGTGAAATACAGTCCGTTCTTCCGCCTATCTGGTCAGAAAACTGTGCAGGAAGTTGGAAATCCTCTTATAAATATAAAATGTGATGATACCGTTGATACCCGCCTTGATCACATTGAAGGCAATGATGAACGGCATCAGGCTCCACACGGTGCCTGCCGGTACGCCCATGAACGCCGGTGTGATGACCATATTTGCCGGGATCATGATCAGCGCCATGACGGCCATGCCCAGAAGGAGACCGATGAGCGCCGTGCGCTTCGTCTTTCTCGTGTAGTAAACGGTGCCCGCCACGGTGGTCAGCGCGCTGGTGGCGATGATGTGCATCAGGATACCGTAGAATCCGCTTCCCGCACTGACAGTCAGGCCCTGTACCAGAGAGGTCACCGCTGTGAGCGCCACTCCCGCCAGAGGTCCGAAGGCAAAGGTTCCGATCAGAATCGGGATATCCGCCGGATCATACTCTAAAAATCCCACTACCGGGAAAATCGGAAAATGGATAAACGTCACCAGTACAATGGAAATCGCCACCATCATTCCCATCTTCGCAAGCAGCGACGCTTTTGACTGTTTGTTTAAATTCACTTCGCTCATCATTGATTCCTCCAATTCTATCATGTTTTCCAGGAATCTGTCAGGTCATTAAAAAAGCTCTGGAAAAAATTCCAGAGCAAAATCACAAAATACAAAGAGTATCCTGAGTTTCTTTCATCCGGACTATACCGTCGGTACGGGATTCCCACCCGCTCGGCCCCGCAAGGCTCGTGGACTTATCGCTTAAACGCGCATCACCACCGGTGAGGACTTTCACCTCGCCCTGAAACAGATTATCTTTACTCTTCTATTATAGGAGAAGCCTTTTGGTTTGTCAAATTTTTGCCGCCGGATTTTCCATGCTTCCTTCTTCTCCTCCATTACCGGTTTCCGGCTCCGCGCCCGCCAGACGGTAAATGGCTTCCGCGTAAATCCGCGTCATCTTCATGAGATTCTCAATGGAAACACATTCGTTTTTCTGATGCTCCAGCTCCGGCTGCCCCGGAAATCTCGCGCCAAAAGCGATGACGTTTTTCATGGCCCGGGCATAAGTTCCGCCTCCGATCACCAGAGGTTTACTGTCCATATCACCGGTCTGCCGCTTATAAATGTCCATCAGCGTAACGATCATCGGATCATCTGCCGGAATATAAATGGGTTCTTCATGCTTTCCCTTTACAATACCCAGGTTATACTCGTCCGCGGCCGGACGAATCGCCTCATACACAGCTTCCGCGCTGGATGTTACCGGATAGCGCACATTGATTGTCAGTGAAACCGCTTCACTGTCCAGCCGGATCATCCCCACATTTAAAACCAGGCTGCCCGATGGTTCATCAGCAAAGCCGCATCCCAGAGAACGACCGTCCAGCTCGAATCCGATCTTGGAATTATAAAAGGCAATCAAGTCATTCACATCATCGCCGGCAAAGTTCAGATGGCCTAGAAATTCCATCATAACCGAAATCGCGTTTACTCCCTGCTCTGGCTTTGCTCCATGGGCGGAAACTCCCTGCGCGGTAATTTCCAAGCTTTTCCCTACCCCTTTGCATTTTAGCCGCGCCTGCTTTTCCGCGGAAAACCGCGC
>DXEQ01000104.1 GCA_019114885.1 Candidatus Anaerobutyricum stercoripullorum | reverse complement strand
CCGACTGCCGGAAACAGCATGCCCGCGTATATGGCGGCAGATAAAACCGGATAATACAATTTGCGTTTCATAAAACATTTCCTCCCTTTTGCACGTGCGCAGATGCGCCCGCCGTGTAACTTTTGCTGCTCATATTTTATCATGAGACGGGGCGGGAGACCATTCTTTTTTGACGGTTCCCCACCAGGCGGGATGAAAAATATCCGAAAAATGAAAATGTGTGGAAAATGTGGCAATTATGATATAAAACCACAAGACACAACATTTTTTAAAAAAGTAGATGTGGTATTTTGTTGATATAATAGGGGCTGCAGTGGTAAAGTAATGCTAAGATGCAACAGGAAAACAAATAATGCAACAATGTATTGCGCTGTGTCAGGGGGAAAGACGGACAGGGCAATATTGGGGCAGGGGTTACATTTTCCAGAAAGGAGAAGGCAAAGTGAAAAAGTATATCATGGTTATCGATGAGGGAACTACGGGGACAAGGGCGTTGCTGTTTGACAGGGATTTCCATATTGTATCGCAGAGTTACGTGGAATTTACCCAGTATACGCCGTCGGAGGACAAGGTGGAGCATGACGCCATGGAGATCTGGGAGAAGACGGTGGATATGTGCAGGAAGGCCATGGAGCAGGCAGGCGCACAGGCGGAAGATATCGCGGGTATCGGCATCACCAATCAGCGGGCGACCGCGGTGATCTGGGATAAGGAGACCGGAGAACCGCTGTGCCGGGCCATTGTGTGGCAGGATATGCGCACAGCCGACCGCTGTGCCGAGATCAATGAGAGCGAATGGGGAGCGAAATGTAAGCAGGCCACAGGCTGGACGGTGGCTCCGGTATATTCTTCCCTGATGATCGAGTGGCTGATGAAGAATAACGAAGAAGTGAACCGGAAGCTGCGGGACGGCAGCGCCATGTTCGGAACGATCGACACCTGGCTGGTATGGAAGCTCACCGGAGGAAAGCGGCATACGATCAGCTATTCCAACGCTTCGGTGACCGGAAGTCTGAATCTGTCTGACTGCACGTGGTATAAAGAGTTTCTGGATTATCTGGATATTCCGGTGGAGATCTATCCGGAACTGGTGGAGGATTCCGGAGATTACGGGGAGACCGTTCCGGAATTGTTCGGCAGAAGTATTCCGATCGCGGCTTGCATCGCTGACCAGCATGCGGCCCTTTTTGCGCAGGGATGCCGGGAGAACGGCATGGCGAAGCTGACAAACGGTACCGGTTCGTTCCTGGACCTCAACATCGGAGAAAACTGCGTTGTGCTGGAAGGGTCCGACACGGTGATCGCGTGGAAGATCGGCGGAAAGATCTGCTACGCGGTGGAAGGCTACGCGGCGGTGACCGGTTCGGCGGTACAGTGGTTCCGGGACGGCATGAAGCTGATCAAAAAGTCTTCCGAGATTGAGGCGCTGGCAGAAAGTGTCAGCGACACCAACGGCGTGTATTTTGTGCCGGCGCTGACCGGACTGGGCGCGCCGTACTGGGACCCGTTCGCCAGAGGTATGATCATCGGAATCACCAGAGGAACGACGGACGCCCACGTGGCCAGAGCGGTGCTTACCTCCATCGCATTCTCCATCCGGGATATCACGGACGCCATCGAGACCCATACCGGTTCTCCGGTAAAAGATGTGCGGATTGACGGCGGCGCATCGGAAAATAATCTGCTGGCACAGATGTTTGCGGATTACCTGAATTGTAAGATCGCACGCCCGGCTTCCGTGGAGGCCACCAGTCTGGGAGCGGCAGAGCTTGCGGGCCTTGGCACCGGTTTCTGGAAGATGGAAGATCTGGACCGGGCTATGACCTACGACGCGGAGTTCGTACCGAAGATGCCTGCCGGGCAGCGGGAAAAGTGACGAAGCTGGTCAACCATCTGACCAGTGAAGATCAGCCGGCGCCGGAACCGGAGAACACACCGGAGGCAAAGGAGGAGAGGCTGGCCGCTTACCGGGAGATGGACGTGGTCGACCACGCGGATGTGGTCATCATAGGCGCGGGAATCACCGGATGCGGGATTGCCAGAGAACTGTCCAAATATAAGCTGAATCTGCTGGTGCTGGAGAAAGAGGAGGATATCTCCTGCGGGACAACGAAGAGCAACAACGGCATGGTCCATTCCGGCTACGATTCCAGACATGGCTCCCTGAAAGTGGAAATGAATGTGCGGGGCAACGCCATGTATACACAGTGGGCACAAGATCTGCACTTTGCATTTAACCGGACCGGGTCCTTTGTGCTGGCTTTTACGGAAGAAGAACATGAGAAACTGAAATATTATCTGGAAAACGGAACAAAAAACGGAGTTCCGGGTATCGCGCTCATCACCGGCGACGAGGCCAGACAGATTGAACCGAACGTAAGCGACGAGGCCCGCTGGGCACTGTGGACGCCGTCGGCAGGTTATGTGGAGCCGTACGAGGTGGCGTTGGCCCTGATGGAAAACGCCATAGACAACGGAGCGAGACTGCGGCTTTCCTGTCAGGTGGAAGGCATTGAGAAGGAGGAAGGCAGAGCGACCGTACTCTACACGAACCAGGGCAGGATCACCTGCGACTATCTCATCAATGCGGCGGGACTGTACGCCGATGAGATCGCCCGGATGCTGGATGATGAATTCTTTACAATCCATCCGAGACGGGGGACGCTGGTCATCTTTGACAAAGAAAATAAGGGAAAGATCCACACCTATTCAGGGCAGGCGCCGGGTAATTATACGAAAGGCGGCGGACCGCAGGAGACGCCGGAAGGAACGCTGCTGTTCGGACCGTCCGCCAAGGAAGTGCCGGAGAAGGACGACCTGGGCGTCGATCAGGACGATCTGGATTTTGTGATAAATAAGGGAATGTTCCTCATTAAAAATGTGGACAGAGCCAGCATGATCACGTATTTCAGCGGAAACCGCGCCGCCACCTACATGGAGGACTTCATCATTCAGCGGTCGGAGACAGTGGAAAATGTGGTCCATGCCGCCGGTATCCAGTCGCCGGGTCTGGCCAGCGCGCCGGCCGTGGCTGAGAGAGTGGAGCACATTTTCTGTGATATGGCAGAAAATGTACAGAAGGACGAGGCGTGGAATCCAATCCGGGAAAGGAGAAAACCGATTCGGTTCTGCAGCATGGAGGAGAGAGAAGCGCGGATTCAGGAGAATCCGCTGTACGGACATGTGATCTGCCGCTGTGAGACCGTGACGGAAGGGGAGATCGTGGACGCCATCCACGGGAAAGTCCCGGCCACAAATGTGGACGCGGTGAAACGGCGGACCCGCGCCGGCATGGGCCGCTGTCAGGGCGGATTCTGTCAGGCAAAGGTACTGGAGATTCTGGCAAGAGAACTGGCAATCCCGGAGACAGAGGTCACCCTCAAGGGTAGCGGTTCTGCGATTTTGTGCAGTGAGACCCGGCCGGACTCTGCTCCGAAAGGAAATGCCCCGGAAGGAGAGAATCATCCGGACGGACAAAAAACAGATAAGGCAGGTGGGAGAGCATGAAAAAGATTCCGATTGACGTTGCTGTGATCGGCGGCGGACCTGCCGGCCTTGCCGCAGCATTACAGGCAAAGAAGGAAGGACTTGATAAGGTCGTTCTCATAGAGAGAGACAGGGAGCTGGGCGGCATACTGAATCAGTGCATCCATGACGGGTTTGGTCTGATCCGGTTCGGCAGGCAGCTTTCCGGCTGCGAATATGCGCAGCGCTATGTCCACATGGTAAAGGAAACAGATATTGAGATACACACAGATACCATGGTGCTGGAGATCACGCCGGAAAAAGAGATCTATGCGGTCAGCCAGAAAGACGGCGTACTCTGCTGGCAGGCAAAGGCCATGATCCTGGCCATGGGATGCCGGGAGAGGACGAGACCGCAGGTGGGAATCCTGGGCACCCGCCCGGCGGGCGTGCTGACAGCCGGAGCGGTGCAGAAGTATATCAATGTGCAGGGATTTAAACCGGGAAAGAAAGCGGTTATTCTGGGCTCCGGCGATATCGGTATGATCATGGCGAGACGGATGACGCTGGAGCATATGGAAGTGGAAGGCGTCTACGAAGTGATGCCGCATCTGGGCGGACTGCGCCGCAATAAGGTACAGTGTCTGGATGACTACGGGATTCCACTGCATCTGTTCACCACCGTGGTGCGCGTCCACGGGAAGAAGCGGCTCACCGGCGTCACCGTGGCGAAGGTAGACGAGAACCGGAAACCGATCGCCGGAACGGAGCGGTACATTTCCTGTGATCTTCTGGTGCTGTCCGTGGGACTCATCCCGGAAAATGAGCTGAGCCGCCACGCCGGCATCCGGCTGTATCCGGCGACAAAGGGGCCGGAGGTGGATCAGTACATGGAGACGTCCATCCCGGGCATCTTCGCGGCAGGAAATGTATCGGCAGTCTTCGATCTGGTGGATTATGTGTCAAAGACAGGAAAGATTGCAGCCTGCGGCGCCGCCCGGTATATCAAAGCGCAGGAGCAGGCTGGCAGTGTGTCGGCTGCGGACAAAGCGCAGGGAGTGGAGGAGACTGCCGGAAGAAGAAAACAGCTGGCGGAAACTGTCTCGGATCAACCGCTGCCGGTCACACCGGGAGAAAACATTTCTTTCACCCTTCCGCAGTGTATCCGCCCGGAGGACGGAACCATCACCTTCTATATGCGGGTGAAGCGCTCCATGGAGCGGCCGGTCATCCGGCTGACCTGCGGCGGCAGAGAGATAAAGACCATGCGGCTGCCGGTGGCGAATCCGCCGGAGATGATCTCCATGACAGTGGACTGGAAGAAAGAGTATGCGGGAGACATCGTCATGGAAGGGAAGGAGGCGCAGACAGAATGAAGAACTACTATACCTGTATCGTCTGCCCGAGAAGCTGCGATCTGGTCGTGGAAGAGGAAGACGGCAGAGTGACGGTCAGCGGAAACCGCTGCGTGCGGGGGGAAGAGTACGGAAAGAATGAATATCTGCACCCGAAACGGATGCTCACCACCACGGTGAAGCTGGAGGGAGGCAATATCCGGAGCCTGCCGGTGGTCAGCAGCGGCCCGGTGCCAAAGGAAAAGCTTCCGGACTGCCTGGACTGGCTTTATACGATCAAGGTGGAGGCTCCGGTGCATCTTCACGATGTGATCGTGGAAAATATTCTGGGCACCGGAGTGAATGTACTGGCGGCGCGAGACGCAGAAAGGACGGACTGAATCATGAATGAAAAATGGAAAGAATTTCTGGCGGCAGTGGAGAGAGACTGCCCCGATACCCATATCGCAACGCAGCCGGAGGAATGTCTGATCTACTCTCACGGCTGCTATCCGAGAGAATATAAATGGCTGCTGCAAGGAGAATACCCGTATCTCACAAGGGCGGTGCTTTCCCCGGCCGATGAGGAGGAGATTGCCTCCATCATGAAGCTGGCCAACGAATATCATGTGGGAATCATCCCTTATGCCGGCGGCAGCGGCATCGTGGGAGGGTCCATCCCGTATCACGGGGAGATCATCCTCAATGTAAAGCGGCTGACGGACTTTTCCATCAACACGGTAAATGGGACGGCAAAAGGCGGCGCGGGACTGACCGGCGCGGAATTTGAAAATCTCTTAAACGAACACGGCTACACCTGCGGGCAGTATCCGCAGTCTTTCCAGAGCGCCTGTCTGGGCGGCATGACCGCCACCCGGGCCATCGGTACATTTTCCACCAAATACGGAAAGATGGACGATATGGTCACGGCGGTGGATGCGGTGCTGCCGGACGGACAGATCTTCCACGCCCATCTGGCGCCGAAGCGTTCCACGGGACCGGAGCTCAATCAGCTCTTTCTGGGAAGCGAGGGCGTCTACGGCATCATCACCGGTGTGGAGATGAAGATCTATCCGATCGCGGAGGCAAGAGTGTTCCAGGCGTATACCTTCCCGTCGACTCATGATGGACTGTCGGCCATCCGCAACGTGATCCACAAAGGGCTGCGCCCGGCGGTGGTGCGGCTCTATGACGAGGTGGAAGCGGTGCCGAAGATTGCCGTGTACGGTTATGAAAAAGGGTTTACCCTGCTTATTCTCATTTTTGAGGGCAATCGGGAGATGTCCGAACTGGAGGCCCGGATGACAAAGGAGATCTGTCTTGGTAATAACGGACGCTATAAAGGAGAGAAGGCGGCCAGAGAATGGCTGGCGACCAGGTTCTCCACCAAAAAGATGCTGGATTACGACGCCATTCGCGGCGGCACGGCAGACGCCATCGAGGTGGCGGCGCCGTGGGACTGCATAGAAAATGTATGGCGGGAGATGCGCAGGGCACTGGAACCAATCTGTACGGTGGTGGACTGCCATTTCTCCCATGTCTATCATAACGGCGCCAGCGTCTATGTGATCTTCCACGCCAAAACCGGCGGAGATGATAAGACCGGAGAGGAAAAATATCTGGAATGTCTGGACACTGCCATCCGTACCAGCCTCAAATACGGCGGAAATGTATCGCATCACCACGGGGTGGGTACCGCAAAGGCAGAGTACATGAAAGAAGAACATGGCGAGGCGGGCATGTACATCATGAAAGTGATAAAAGACGCCATGGACCCGAACGGAATCCTGAACAAGGGCGTCCTTGGTCTGTAAGAAACGGAGCCTGCATTGATTGTGGATAAAGGAGAGATTGACTTATGAGAAAATTATCATTTGAAAATCCGGAGATGCTGGATATCCTGACGCATCAGGTGATTCATATGGACCAGGGGATATCTTACGCGCCGGAATACATCGCGACAAGAGAGATGAAACACTATCCGTCCCGGACAGCGCAGATCATCCGGGCGGTCCATAAGGGAGAACTGCCGGCCAGTCAGTACGGCGCGGACATGGTCTTTGCCCCGATCCTCTCCGGACAGGGCGAACGCTGGCAGAATTTCGGCGAGGACCCGAACGGTTATATCCTCACGGTGATGCTGGGGCGGGAGTTATTTTATCAGAAAGGCTTCTATAAAGAAGAGATTGCCGCTTTAAAAGAAGCCGCTGCCGCAGCTGTGATCAGAACCCACGACGAAAAGAAGGTCGATGCCTGGGCGCAGGCGCTGCCGCTGAATGAAAGCAGCCATACCGGACTGCTTCTGGATGAAGAGACCTTTTCCTGTGCGGCGGGAAGCCGGGAGAGGGTTGGTACATTTCTTAAAAAGAGGGGGATGGAGATTGCAGCCTTCGGGCCATATTTTACCGGATTCGATCTGCTGGCCGGCGGCTGTATCGACGAGGGAACGGCAGTCATCAAAGAACTGCTGGCCGGATGGAAGGCGAAGGGAATCACAAGGATGATCACCCTCACCGGACAGAGCCAGTACATTTTCACGGCACTGCTCCGCTGGCTGGGACTGGAAACGGATATCGAGTTCCTCTCCATCCTTGATCTGGCGCAGGGGTTTGACACAGAAAATGCATATCTGTACGGAGGCAGCTTCTTTACCCGTTATCTGCGCAAAGACGCGGCTCTGAACGCCCTGCTGGCGAACACAGAGGAAGAACCGCTCCCAAGGGCGCCGGAATTCCTGCCGGAGGTGGACGGTGACAAACGCCGCAACGTGGTCGGCATCTGGACGCCGCCGCTGTGCGCGGAATACCATACGCTGGCGCAGATCACCGCCGGGGAAGAAACCGCCGCACAAAACGCATCCGCCGGACAACAGGATGAAAAACCGGCAGGCATTGCCGGGCAGCGGGCACTGGAAGAGCAGATCTATGCCGACAGTCTTGCGCTGATTGGGGAAACTGCCTTCGGACGGCTGCTGGTCTGCGACCCATTTGCGTGGCAGGCGCTTCTTCATCACGGATATCCGGAAAAGAAGATGGTCTACTATCTGGATGTGATACGATAGAACTTTTGATCTGAGAGGGACAGACGACGGCGGAAGCACCCATGCCGTCGTCTGTCCCTTCCCTATATCACTTCAATCCCATGCATCTCCATATATTCCTGATATTCTTTTGGAAAATGCGCGTCCACAACAAAGCCATCCACATCGGACAGATCGATCATCTTAAACGGTGCGTTCTGGTTCATTTTGCTGGAATCGGAGACGATGTAGCACTGTCTGGATGCGGCGACCATCGCCTTGTTGCCGTCAATCTCCTCATAGTTGGGATGACAGATTCCCTTGCTCAAATTGACGGCGGAGACGCCGCAGAAACATTTGTCGATGGTGAAGGAGCGGACAAAATCCGATGCTTCGACTCCGATGACGGAGCCGGATTTGGCCCGGATTGGCCCGCCGGGGATATAGACGTCCACGCCGTCCAGCAGAATCGCCTTGGAAGCGATATGTACATTTAAGGTGACAATATTTAACGGCGCCTTGTCCTCCAGATAATCGAGAATATACTCCACCGTACTGCCCGAATTGATGCCGATGGTCTCACCCGGCTCGATCAGAGCGGCCGCCTTTCTCGCGACCAGCTGCTTCTCCTCGTAATTCTCACTTCGCTTCATCTGCATATTGATCTCCTGCACGGACGGGGAGGTGATCTGATTCTTCAACACTGCGCCGCCATAGACGATGTCAATCTCCCACTTCTGCGCCAGAGCTTTGAGATCCCGCCGGATCGTCTCCTCGTGAACCCCCAGCTGGCGGCTCATATCCGAGACCCTGACGGAACCATTCTGATAAAGCTGATCTATAATAATACGTTGTCTGTCTGCACTTAACACAATTGACCTCCGTTCATTTTGTGATAATTATTCTGGCTGTTTATCTCCTGTATCATCATATCATGAAAAACCGAAAATGTGGTACTATATAATAAACCATTTTAGACGGCAAAGTGTGACACATTTTCTGAAAAAAATTTAAAAAAATTTCTGAAAGCAAAAAAACAGAGACAGGAGATGACTCCCGTCCCTGCGTACATATGCTTCTGTATCTCAAAACATCATAAGGCCAACTCCGCCGACAGCCATTCCTCGACCTGCCGGACTGGCACATCCACGATCTCGGCGATCGTGTCGGTATCATAGTGCATACGGTGTAACCGGAGAACCGTCTCACGAGTCTTTTTTGCGATGCCTCGCTTTTCACCGTGAACTTCACCCCGTGCTTCCGCTTCCTCCAACATCTTCTTTCTGTGGATGGTATCATCAAAGATCACTTCCAGCATGCTCGTCACCTCCTCCGCCCGACTTGTCAGGTAGTCCTTCAAAATGTTATGCTCGATGCAGTAGTCGATCAGTCTCCTGACCGCTTCCTGTGTCCTGCCGTAGG
>DXEQ01000103.1 GCA_019114885.1 Candidatus Anaerobutyricum stercoripullorum | reverse complement strand
CAACAGGCGCAACACCTTCTCTTATACATGAAAAGATGTTACGCCTGCAACATATCAATATATACAATTATGGGGCAACTGCCCACCCGGACGAGCCGGCATTATTCCTCCACGCAGTGTCCTTTTTCTCTGATCACGTCGATGACTGCGTCCACATATTTCTCGCATTCTTCCATGGTCTCTGCTTCCACCATGACGCGGATCAATGGTTCTGTTCCGCTCTCACGGACGAGGATCCGTCCGGTGTCGCCTAAAGAATCAGCCACAGACTGTACGGATGCCTGCACATCGGCGTCGTTCTGGGCTTCCGGTTTGCTCTTTACGCGCACATTTTTTAATACCTGCGGGTAAATCTTCACCGGGCTTGCCAGTTTGGAGAGAGGCATCTTCTTTTCCAGGATCACTTCCATGATCTTGATGGCTGTGAGGATACCGTCTCCGGTGTTGGCGTATTTGCTGAAAATGATGTGGCCGGACTGTTCGCCGCCGATGCGGTGACCGTTTTTCACCATGTTTTCATAGACGTATTTATCACCGACGGCTGTTTTTTCATAGGAAATGCCTGCCTGATCCAGCGCTTTGTACAGACCGAAGTTGGACATCACGGTCGTCACGATCGTGTTGTTTTCCAGCGTGCCGTTTTCTTTCATATAAGTTCCGCAAACGTACAGGATCAGGTCGCCGTCAATGACCGCGCCGGTGTCGTCCACGGCGATACAGCGGTCGGCGTCGCCGTCAAAAGCGAACCCTACGTCCAGATGATTTTCTTTGACAAAAGACTGCAGCACTTCAATGTGGGTGGAGCCGGCGTTGGTGTTGATGTTAAGGCCGTTTGGCTCCGCATTAATGACATAGGTTTTCGCTCCCAGGGCGTCAAACACACTCTTGGCGATCATCCAGGCGCTGCCGTTGGCGCAGTCCAGACCGACGCGCATATTCTTGTAGGAGCGGGTTGCCAGAGAGATCAGATAGCCGATATAGCGGTTTCTTCCTGCCGCGTGGTCTACCGTGCAGCCAATCTCGTCTTTTACCGCAAATGGAATCTCCAGCTTGCCGTCAATGTAATCTTCCACTTTCAGGATGGTCTCCTCATCCATTTTTTCTCCTTTAGAGTTGATGAGCTTGATCCCGTTGTCATAATATGGATTATGGCTGGCGGAGATCATGATACCGCAGTCAAAGTCTTCGGTTCTTGCCACATAAGATACGCTTGGCGTCGTCGTTACATGGAGAAGATATACGTCCGCGCCGGACGCAGTCAGACCTGCCACCAGAGAATACTCAAACATGTAGCTGGATCTTCTCGTATCCTTGCCGATGACTACCCGGCATTTTTCTTCTTTATCTTTGCCAAAATACCATCCGAGGAAACGTCCTACTTTGTAGGCATGCTCTACGGTCAGCGTTACATTTGCTTCTCCACGGAAGCCGTCAGTTCCAAAATATTTTCCCATGATTCTCTCCTGTCATTACATTTCTTTCTGTTTTTAATTATTATGTTGTTTTTCGTTATAAATTCTATCAGCAAAATGAGGGTTTTTTCAACCCCCATTTTTGCTTTTTATAAAATTTATTCATGCCGCAGCGCCACGATCGGGTCCAGGTTCGCCGCCTTGACTGCCGGGAAGAATCCGAAAATAATGCCGATCAGCATGGAAAAGACAATGGCGATGATGACCGCCGGTATGCTGATGGCCACCGGAACATTGGAAATCCGGCTGATGGCCTCGGCAAATATGATACCTGTGATCGTTCCAAGAATCCCTCCGAGACTGGTAAGCACCGCCGCCTCCGTCAGGAACTGGGCGAGAATCTTATGTTTTCTCGCTCCAATGGCTTTCTTAAGACCAATCTCTCTGGTTCGCTCCGTCACAGACACCAGCATGATGTTCATGACGCCGATGCCGCCTACCAGCAGAGAGATGCTGGCCGTCCAGATCAGCTGCTGGTTCGTGGACTCGCTGAGCTGTTCATTCTGCTGCGCCTGCTGCATGATGTCCTCGGCGCTGTACTTGATGTCCTCGTTGGTCACGGAATCGTTCAGCAGCTTGGCCGCCGCCCTTCCCACTTCGCTCATGGCGTCCGTGGAATCCGCCAGAAGGCGCACGTTCTGCGGCTCGTCGTACTGACCCACGATATTCCACACCGTATCCGGTATGATCACACGCCCGCTGCTGCTGGCGTCGTCATAAACATAATTATAATAATCTTCCACCGTCTCAATGACCGGCTCAAATTCTGAGGATTCCTCAATGACGCCGATGACGATGAAAGGTTCTCCCTGAATGTCGATGGTCTTTCCCACCGGCTCTTTCTCCTCAAAAAGACTCTCTGCCGCCGTGGTATCGATCACCGCTACCTTCCGGAACTTGGTATAATCACTCTCCGTAAAGGAACGCCCCTTCGTCATCACATAACCGCAGGTATTTAAGTAATGGGAATCCGCTCCGATGAGTTCCCCACCCTGCAGGACCGTATCATTATAAAAAATGTAATCCACTGCCGTCCTCACCGTGTACAGAGAGGCGTCTTCCACATGATCAATGTCGTTCAGATCTTCTCTTGTCTGTGCGCTGAGCACCGGAATCCCCGTCGGAATACTGCTGTATGCCATGTCATAATCCCAGTCTCCGCTCTCCACCAGCCGCACGTTGACCGTGTTGGTACCGGAACCGATGAGGTTCTTCCGAATCTGTTCGTTGGTTCCCTGAATGGTCGAGACAATGGCGATGATGGCCGCGATACCGATAATGATACCCAGCGTCGTTAAAAGCGAACGGAGCTTATGCCCCCAGATTCCCTGAAAAGATAACCGTATATTTTCTAACATTTTTTGCACCATCCTTTCAAGAAATCTCTAGTATATAATATTATCCGTATTTTCGGAAAGTTCCACTTTGGCCCCTTCCTTTACATTTTTCCCGTAAGGGAAGGCAATGTTGTCATCCATCGTGATACCGGAAAGAATCTCCACATACTGCCCGTACAGGGTCTCGCCGGTCTTTACATACTGTTTCTCCAGGCGCTGATCCTTTCCTTCTTTGTAAACGTAGCTTCGGCCGTCGTCATCCGTGCGGACATAAGCCTTCTGCAGATAGATGGATTCCTCGTCCAGCGTTCCCATGGACTGCTGGCTGTAAGAAACCTCCACAGATTCCCCGGTTACCAGACCGTCGGACTGTGCAATGTAAGCCACCACCGGATAGTAGGAGCTGTTCGGATTGGACGTGCTGTCGTAGCTGTAATCGGATCCGGAACTGGAAGCCGGATACTGAGAGATCTCCACGATCTCCGCCTCGTACTGTTCATAGGTCTCCATGGAAGTACAATAAATAACGCCGCCCACCTTCACAGTGTCCAACGACATCTCACTGACATTGACGTCCACGTACATGCCGTCTTTTCCGCGGACGATAATGGCCGGGGAGCCGTCCTCCGGCATGGCCTCCTTCGTGTAGGCCAGTGTGACCTCGCCGTCCACAGTCGCCTTGACGGTCGCCGCTTCCACTTCCTTCTTGGCTTCTTCGTAATCAATCTTGGCCTCGTTGAGAGTCTGCTTTGCCTCAGCGATCTCCTCTTCCTTATCCGCGATGGCGTCTGCCAGCTCTTCGGCGGTATAATCGCTGTAATCAATATCCCCGCCGCCGGAACCGCTGTCATAATCTCCGCCGCCATCATAATCACTTCCGCCACCGGAATTCTCATCAGGAACCTTCTTCTGCTTTACTTTCACTGTCAGCTCGTCCCGTTTTCCGCCGGCTGAGGCGATGATCCGCAGGCTGTCCGCCGTCTCATCCTCTCCCACCGTCAGGGTGCCGTCAATCAGCGTAGTGGCGTCAGACTTATTTCTCTTTAACTCCCATGTCACGCTCAGCACTTCACTGTTCTTTCCACTGAGCTTTGCCGTAAACTGATAGGACTTTCCGGCTGTGACCGTCTTTCGCTCCGGACGGATCTCAATCTTATCCGCTGTCACCAGCGCGTCCGTAAGATCTGTCAGCGTATACCAACCAAAGGAAGCGATACTCTCCTTAAAGATGGTGTTCGGCCGGAGTGTCACGGAGTTAGCCACATTTTCTCTTCTTCCGTCTTCCTCGGAATCATATTCATAAAAGACAGCAAACTCCTTACTCTTCATCAGGTCATTGATCACGGAGCCCCGAACCCGGCCTCCGGTGATCATCCGATACAGATACGGGTCTTCCATAGTTCCGCTTCCGCTGTAGGCATCCTCTTTCTTATCAGTGATCTCGGACTTTAAAACATTTGGCAGGCGAGAAGCCGCTTCCGCCGCTTTCAGGGCTGCATCCAGCTTGAGAACCGTATACTCTCTGGCCGCCTCGATGCCGGTGAGTGCCATGCCCGGCTTAATGCTCACACTATGGGCAGGCTTATACGGATTCGCCTCATAGGCTTCCTCACTGTCAAACTCCTGAATCTCCGCATAATACTCGCCCCGCACCAGAGACCAGATTACAGACCCCTGCACTGTGCCGTCCTTGCTCAACAGGTAAATGTACGGGCTGTTGGCGCTGCCATCCCCGTAGCTGCTGTCGCTGACTGTCTCAATTCTGCTCTTTAACTTCTTCTCCGCGATGGCTTCTTTTATCTCCGCAATGGAATAAAGGGCCGCAGTGTCAAATCCTTCTTTATCATACACCGGGTTCAAAATAAATGTGGCCGTCGTCTTATCTTCATTGGCCGTATAATCCGCCTCGGACGCAAAGAACTTAAACATCGCCGTGGCGTTTTCATCGAGCAGATCCATGATCAGAGAACCTGCGATCGACTTGGTATTCTCGTCTCCTTTTAACAGGAAAATGTAAGGAGCGCCGTCGGTTCCTTCGCCCCGCTCCCTGTCACCGATGACAGAGGCACTGTCTTTTAAGACACGTTTTCGCAGTCCGGCTTTGAGTTCTGCCGGAGTATAGCTTTCCTTTGTGCTGTCTCCTCCCGGAACAAAATACTCTTCCGGCGTTACAACAATCGTATCATCCGGCTCTCCTTCGTTCTCATACACCTCCTGCGATGCGTACACGCGAAACTCCGCATACTTTGCATTGGCCTGATCTTCCGGGAGCAGTTCCCGGATAAAAGAATACTGAATCACCGTATCACTGCTCACGCAGAAAATGTACGGGGCTTCCGCAGAGCCTTCTCCGGACACGGCGTCAGAGACACTGCCCACCGCCTGGGAAAGTACATTTTTGTCGTCGTCCGGATTGCCCGGATTCTCTCCCTCTTCGCCGCCGTTTCCGCCGCCTGGGTTTTCACCGCCTTCTTCGCCGTTTCCGTCACTTTGCTGTTTTGCTTTCTCCTGGCTCTCGGAAGAACCTTCTGAGCTTTCTTCCGAATTCCCTTCCACGTAGTCCGCGTCGTTCTTCATCATCTTTGCCAGAATATCCCCTTTTAATGAGGAGAGATTCAGGGACGCCTGCATCACGGCGCTGCCGCTGCTGTCCACAGTCCCTTCGGCGCGGGCACTGCGCATTTTGGAAAGCTCCGACTCCAGATCTTCAATCTCCATCTGGGAGGACTTGATCTCCAGTTCCTGCAGCTGCAGGTCCAGTTCCTGTTCTTCCACGTCGTATTTCATGAGCTTTTCGCCCTTTTTGACGTAATCTCCCTGCTGGACATACACATCTTCCACGTCCTGTTCTTCATCGGCATACACCTCCTGTACATAATCGGAAGTGATCGTGCCGCTCAAAGAGGACTCTCCTCCCGCCCAGCCGGCACTGTTCAGAAGTTCCATGGAATACACATCCACGGGAGTGGTGTTTCGATTCTTCACAAAATACACAATACCGCCGATGATGGCCGCGAGAACCACGAGCACCACGATGGCGATAAGAATTACTTTCTTTTTGCTTTTCACTGCATCTGGCCTCCTTCCTGTGCATCGGCTGCGATCTCTCCATCCAGAATCCGGAGAACTCTTTTTGCATGGCCTGCAATGTTGGCGTCGTGAGTGATCATGATCACGGTGACGCCCTCGTCATTGAGCTGCTGGAACAACTTCATCACCTGTGTACCGGACCGGCTGTCCAGCGCGCCGGTCGGCTCATCCGCCAGAATGATCTTCGGATTATTGACCAGCGCCCGGGCGATGGCCACTCTCTGCTGCTGTCCGCCGGAAAGCTGAGAGGGCTTAAAATGTACCCGGTCCGCAAGGCCGACTCTCTTTAGCGTCTGGAAGGCAATCTGCCTTCTCCTCTTCACCGGGATTCCCGCATAGCTTAACGGCAGAGCCACATTGTCGAGGGCCGTCTGCTTCGGCAGCAGGTTAAAACTCTGGAACACAAAACCCAGTGTTTTCAGCCGCAGATCCGAAAGCTGGTTCTCCGAATAATTGACAATGGACTGATTCTCCAGAAAATACTCTCCTTTTGTAGGACGGTCCAGACAGCCGATGATATTCATCAGAGTTGTCTTTCCGGAACCGGAAGGTCCCATGATCGCCACATATTCTCCCTCGTCAATGGAAATATTGATGTCCTTCAACACAGGCACCACGATCTTATCCTGCTTATAATTCTTGTAAATATGCTTAAGCTCCAGAAGCATGTGTTCTCCTTCCTTTCCGGACAGCGGTTATAATCCTTCGTCAATCAGTTCCGCGTCCTCGCTGAAATCCACATCGTCATAGGACTCGTCGTAAGTCTCATCATAAGATTCATCATAATACTCGTCGTCATAATCCATATCGGAGTAATCTTCGTCGTAATATTCACCGTCGTCTCCGTAGACTTCGTCATCGGAGGTCTCCTCCTCATAGTATTCCGTAGTATCCACCTCGGAGATGTCTGTGGTCGTCCGCATATTTTCCTGCAGACTTCCGGTATCGCTGGCAATGCAGTCATCCATGGACAGCCCCTCCAGGATCTCATACTGATCCAGATCCTCGTCGTACTCTCCCACGGTAACCTCATGCAGTTCAAGGCGATCGCGGCTGTTGGCCATCCAGACATAATATTTGTCCTCATCCATGTACAGGTATGCCGATGGCAGCCAGATACCTTCTTTCTCTTCATCTTGTCCGAAATCCTGCTCGATGAGCACATGCTGTCCCATCATCAGCCCGTCGTCGCTGTCCAACTCCACATAGAAATTATAGGTGGAAGCGGATTCGCCGGAAGATTCATCCATATAGTAATCCATATCGCCGGAAGAGTCATCCGACTCCTCCGTCTCATCGGTATTGATGGAATCGATCACGCCGGTCCATGTGGCGTTCTCATCCACACGGGAACGGATGATAATCGGATCTCCTTCTGTGAGTGCCAAGACATTGGTCTCGGAGACACTGCCCTTCACCCGGTAGTCGCCCACTGCCACAATGATCATATAGGTGGAATCATCCCCGCCGTCCGAGTAATCGGAGTAATCATCCGAATAATCGTCATCATCCGAGCTGTCCACGCCGGAGCTTGCTCCCACTTCCTCATTGATACTCTGCACCACACCGTCCATCTTACTGGTCACCACGGCGTCCTTGATATTCTTCTCCAGATCCTTAACTTCCTCTTCGGCAGAATCAATGCTGTATTCATTCTTCTTGATGGTCGTCTGCGCTGTGAGAATCTCCGTCTGCAGTTCAATCCGCTCTCTTGTGCTGGCGGAATTCAGATCACTCTGGTACGTCTTGATATCCCGCTCCAGCTGGGTATTCTCGTTCTTCAGCGTCTCCACCTCAAGCTCCGCCCGCTCTTTCGCCAGACGCAGCTCTTCCGTATTATAAGAGAAAAGCTTGTCGCCTTCCTTTACCTGATCGCCTTCTTTTACATAACATTCATCCACGGAAAGGTCAGATTCCAGGGTGATATTCCAGGAATCCTGCGCTTCCACCTCGCCGGTATAGCGGTTATTCATCCCGCTGCCGCTTCCGTAGCCCATGATATCTTTCACGGACTCCACGTACGCGGTGCCGTCCACCGTGCCTCCCAGATGGGTCGCCAAAAAATAAGAAGCGGCTCCGATCACGATCACAGCAGCCCCGGCAATCACAATGATTTTTTTCTTTGACAGCTTCCGAAAGCCCTTCTCCTCCTCCGTATCATAGAGGATCGGCTCGTCTTCAAACATGGAATCCGACGCAGCAGACGTCACGTCGTCCGGCTCCTTTCCCTTTTTGTGGAAAAAGCGTCCCAGCCCCCGGCCTTTGGCCGCGCCGCCGTCTGTCCCGGCATCCTGTCCGTCCTCGTCGTTCCTTTTGCGCTCTGACAGAATCGCCCGCTTCTTCTCCTTGTCCGAGGCTTCTGTCTGCCCGTCATCTCCGACCGGCTCCGACTGTCCGGCACCCGCCTGCTCCCTTTCTTTCTCCTGCTGCTCTCTGGCCAGTTCCTTCTCCGTGACAAACTCCATCTCCGGTTCATAGAGAGAGACCGGCTCCTCCTCCGTATCCTTCCGGCGGAACAACCGGGAAAGCTTCTCCTTCTTTCCCTCCATCTTCTCCAGAGACGCTGACGGCCTGTTCTGTCCCTCCGCGCCTGTCGATGTGTTCAATCTATCTTCACCCGGGGTGTTCCCATTCTTTCTGCTTCCAAACATTCCTGTCCTCCCTGTCTTTCTTCCTGACGCAGACCATAAAAAAGTCTGCTCTTTTCTGAAATTCCAGTTCCTCTCCCACCGTCCGGCGGGAGTATTCCTACATTTGTTTCATACACATTCCGAAAATGCAAACCTTTTGTTATGATAGCACATCTACATGGAAAAATCACTAATGTGACAAAGAATTAAAAGAATCTTCACATTTTGTAAGAATTCCCCGTGAATAAAAAATATACCGCCGGAAAACAATTCCGACGGTATACGACCATGACACAGGCCCTGCGGCAGTGAGGAACACACCGCCTGACACTGCGTCTACAGATTTTTGATTCTCTCCATGGCGCGCAGAGTATTCTCATAGGAACCGAAGGCAGTGAGACGGAAGTATCCTTCTCCGCTCGGTCCGAAGCCCGAACCCGGTGTTCCCACCACATTTGCCTTGTCAAGCAGATAATCAAAGAACTCCCAGGAAGTCATCTTATCCGGCGTCTTCAGCCAGATATACGGTGCGTTGACGCCGCCGAACACGGTAAATCCGGCGTTTGAGAGTCCTTCCTTGATGGTCTTTGCATTCCGCATGTAATAGGCAACCTGATCTTTCAGCTGCGCCTTTCCTTCTTCGGTGTAGCAGGCCCAGCCGGCACGCTGGATGATGTACGGCGCGCCGTTGTATTTTGTGCCGTGGCGTCTTGCCCAGAGGGCGTGCAGAGAAACGTCTCCGGCCTTTAAATCTTTCGGGACTACCGTAAAGCCCAGACGGGTTCCGGTAAATCCGGCATTCTTGGAAAAACTGCGCAGCTCAATGGCACAGGTCCGCGCCCCCTCGCACTCATAGATGCTGTGCGGCACGTCATCCTCACTGATGTACGCCTCATAGGCCGCATCGTAAATGATCACCGCTCCGATGCGGTTGGCGTAATCGACCCACTCCTGAAGCTGTGCTTTGGTGATGGTGGTTCCCGTTGGATTATTCGGGATACACAGGTAGATCAGGTCCGGATTCTCCTTCGGGAATTCCGGGATAAAGTGATTCTCCGCCGTGCACGGCATGTAGATCACGTCGCTCCAGACTTCCGTAGCCGGATCGTAGGTGCCGGTTCTTCCCGCCATGACGTTGGTGTCCACATACACCGGGTACACCGGGTCGCAGACCGCGATCTTATTATCCACACTGAAGATCTCCTGAATATTTCCGGAGTCACATTTCGCGCCGTCGCTGATAAAGATCTCGTCGGCGTCCACATCACAACCCCGGTCTTTATAATCATTTTTTGCGATCACATCCCGCAGGAACGGGTAACCCAGATCCGGCGCATAACCGTGGAAAGTCTCGGCATGGGCCATCTCATCCACCGCCTCATGAAGGGTCTCAATGATCTTCGGCGCCAGCGGCTGCGTCACATCCCCGATGCCCAGCCGGATGATCTCCTTATCCGGATGCGCCTGGCTGTAAGCTTCCACCTTTTTGGCAATATTGGAAAAAAGATAGCTGCCCGGTAATTTTAAATAATTATCATTGATCTTAAACATGATGTTGTCTCCTCTCCGGCTTATACGCCTGATGTTTGATCGGACGGGACCCGCCGCCTGACAGTTCGATCGTACCGGCGCCGCGTCCCGCTGCATTATACTTTCTTACTCTCTACTCTTCCGGGAACTCATACAGTTCCCCGGTAAATACGGTGGTGGCCGGTCCGGTCATGTAGACCTGATTGGACTCTCTGTCCCACTCGATCTGCAGGTCGCCACCCAGAAGATGTACGGTGATCTGATTGTCCGTCTTATCATTGAGAACACAGGCCACCGTCACGGCGCAGGCGCCGGTACCGCAGGCAAGAGTCTCCTCCGAACCTCTCTCCCACACACGCATATTGACATTTTTCCGGTCGATTACTTCCACAAACTCCGTGTTGATCCGTTTCGGAAAACGAGGATGATTCTCAAAACACGGCCCGATCATCCGGATGTCCAGATCCTTCACATGGTTCATGAAGACCACCGCATGAGGGTTTCCCATGGATACGCAGGAAATGTGGTACTCTTTCCCGTTGACATTGATCGGCACATTGACCACCGGATTCTCCTCATAGCGCACCGGGATTTTCTTCGGTTCCAGCACAGGCTCGCCCATGTTTACGCGGACTAAAGACACCTTTCCATCCTCCACGGTAAGCTGTAAACGTTTGACGCCGCCCAGGGTGTCCACCGTGATCTCCGTCTTGTCAGTGAGCCCGTTGTCATACACATATTTGCCCACGCAGCGGATACCGTTTCCACACATCTCAGCCTGCGAACCGTCCGAGTTATAGATCTCCATCCGAAAATCCGCCTTGTCGGACGGACGGATGAGAATCAGTCCATCGGAACCCACTCCAAAATTCCGGTTGCTGACAAACTTCGCCAGAGTCTCCGGATTCTTCACTTCTTCTCTAAAACAATCGATATAAACGTAATCGTTTCCGATTCCGTGCATTTTCGTAAACTTCATCGCCTTCTCCTTTCAGAACATATTGATCACAGCCCACGCCGTATCCGTCAGAGTATTGCCGCTGTCCATGCTCTGCTTCTGCAGATACCGGTGCGCCTCTTCTTCGTCATATCCCTTTTTCTGCATCAGCATTTCCTTTGCCTGACGGATCAGACGCTCCTCCTCCCCGGTGCGGGCCTTCGGCTTCGTCCGGTCTTTCCGGATCCTCTGCAGGATCTCTCTCTGCATGGCGTCCACCAGATCCAGCAGGTCAAATCCGCTCACAGGAAGAGAAAGATATGCCACATCATCCCCGCCGTACTCCTGCCACAGCTCTCTTCTGGCAATGACGATCATCTCAAAATACGCCGGCAGGCAGTCCTTAAGTTCATGATACATCATATCCACAAACCGGATACTGCAGATGATCACCCCGGATTCCAGACGCCCGGCGGCCTCTATGGCCCGCGCGCCGGTCAGACAGACCGCCGCCACCTCGTACCCGTTTTTCATCAGTATGTTTTTTATTTTTAAAGCAGCTTCTTTTTTGGGAAAAACAACAATTATATTCATTGGTCTCGTCACCCGCAGACGTTAAAATTTGTAAAGATATTCGTCGATCTCCCACTGCGATACATGCTCGCAGTATTCATTCCATTCCTTCTTCTTCGCTTCCAGAAACTTGCCCGCAATATGCGGTCCCAGCACATTCTGGAGGAAGAGATCCTCCTCAAAGGCCTGGCATGCCTCTCCCAGCGTCTTCGGCAATTCTCCGATGTGCATGCTGCGCAGCTGTTCGTCGGTGAGCATATACATATTCCGCCCCACCTGTTTCGGCGGCGTCAGTTTATTTTTGATACCGTTAAGACCTGCCGCCAGACAGATCGCCATGACCAGATACGGATTGGACGCGCCGTCCGGGCTGCGGAATTCCACCCGGGTCCCGGCGCCGCGCGCTGCCGGAATCCGGATCAGCGGGCTGCGGTTTCTCGCCGACCAGGCGATGCTCACCGGGGCTTCATATCCCGGCACCAATCTCTTGTAGGAATTGACCAGAGGATTGCAGATACAGGTCATGCCCCGCACATGCTGCATGATGCCTGCCACAAAGTGATAACAGTCCTCACTCAGGCCCTCCGGATCATTTTTATCATAAAAAATGTTTTTTCCGTTCCGGGACAGAGACATGTTGATATGCATACCGGAACCGTCCACGTTCTGTATCGGTTTCGGCATAAATGTGGCGTGAAGGCCATGGCGCTTGGCAATGGTCTTCACCGTCATCTTAAAGGTCATGATCTTATCGGCGGTAGCCAGCGCGTTATCATATTTAAAATCAATCTCATGCTGAGCCGGCGCCACCTCATGGTGGGAAGCCTCCACCTCAAAACCCATCTGTTCCAGGTTGAGAATGATATCTCTACGGGCGTTCTCTCCCAGATCCAGAGGCGTCACATCAAAATACCCTGCCTTCTCGTGGGTGATGATCGTCGGCTGCCCGTTATCGTCCGTGTGGAACAGGAAGAACTCGCACTCCGGTCCCACATCAAAGGTATATCCCATCTCCGACGCGCCCTGCAGTACCTTTTTTAATACGTGGCGGCTGTCCCCCTCAAAAGGGATGCCTTCCGGGCGGTATACGTCGCACATGAATCTGGCCACCCGCCCGTGCTGCGGTCTCCACGGAAGAATCTCAAACGTATTCAGGTCCGGATACAGGTACATATCTGACTCCTCAATCCGCACAAATCCTTCGATGGAAGAACCGTCAAACATACATTTATTATCCAGGGCCCGCTCCAGCTGACTGGTCGGAATCGCCACATTTTTCAGTGCGCCGAACACATCGGTAAACTGCAGCCTTATAAACTGTACGTCATTCTCCTCCACCAGCTGCATGATATCCTGTTTGGTATATTTCTTCATGTCACTCCTCCAAAAATGTGTTACCGGTTCTTATGCTCCTCCTCGATCTCTTTGTCAATCTGCGCCACATCCACAAGGGACATATCCTTTCTTGCGGAAGACTCCAGACTGGTCAGCAGCGCGTTGGCCGTATCCAGGGAAGTCAGACAGGTCACACCGGTCTCCACCGCGTGACGGCGGATGATAAATCCATCCTTGCTCCTCTCGATACCCTGCGAAGGCGTATCGATGATCAGGTCAATCTGATGTCCCAGGATCAGATCCAGCAGGTTCGGCCGGCTCTCCTCGATCTTGTTGATTCTCTTTGCCGGAACGCCGTTGCTCTTCAGATATTTGCAGGTGCTTCTGGTCGCGTAGATCTCATAACCCAGAGCAGCAAACCGGCGGCCCACTTCCACTGCCTCCAGCTTGTCGGCGTCCTTCACGGTCATGATCATCTTTTTGTGCTTCGGAAGGTCGATACCCGCGCCCAGGAACGCCTTATAGAGCGCTTCCTCATAGTTTCTCGAGATACCCAGACACTCTCCGGTGGACTTCATCTCCGGTCCGAGGCTCACATCCGCGCCGCGGATCTTCTCAAAGGAGAATACCGGCATCTTGATAGCCCAGTACGGAGACTCCGGCGCCAGTCCCGGCTCATAACCCAGATCTCTTAACTTCTGTCCGGTCATCACCTTGGTGGCAAGGTCCACGATCGGGATTCCCGTCACCTTGCTGATGTACGGCACGGTTCTGGAAGAACGAGGGTTCACCTCGATCACATAGACCTCATCCTGATAAACGATGAACTGAATGTTGATAAGACCCACCACATGGAGGGCACGCGCCAGCAGTCTGGTGTAATGCGCAATGACCTTCTTGATCTTCGGGGACAGGTCTCTGGCCGGGTAAACGGAGATACTGTCTCCGGAATGGATACCGGCACGCTCCACATGCTGCATGATACCCGGAATGAGGATCTCCTCGCCGTCACAGACCGCATCCACTTCCACTTCCTTGCCCATCAGATATTTGTCGATGAGAATCGGATGTTCCTGCGCATACCGCTGGATGATATCCATAAACTCGATGATATCTTCATCAGAAACTGCGATCTGCATACCCTGTCCGCCCAGCACGTAGGAAGGACGGATCAGTACCGGATAACCCAGACAGTTGGCCACCTCAATGGCTTCCTCCTTGGTAAATACGGTATCTCCCTTCGGTCTCGGGATACAACATTTCTCCAGGATCTCATCAAACAGTTCTCTGTCCTCGGCGGCGTCCACATTTTCCGCGCTGGTACCGAGGATCGGCACGCCGATCTTGTTGAGCTTCTCTGTCAGCTTGATGGCCGTCTGTCCGCCGAACTGAACTACTGCGCCGTCCGGCTTTTCCAGCTCCACGATGTGTTCCACATCTTCCTCTGTCAGCGGCTCAAAATACAGTTTGTCCGCGATATCAAAGTCCGTGCTGACCGTCTCCGGGTTGTTGTTGACGATGATGGTCTCATAGCCCATCTCCTTAAACGCCCACACACTGTGCACAGAGCAGTAATCAAACTCAATACCCTGTCCGATCCGGATCGGGCCGGAGCCCAGTACCATGATCTTCTTTTTGTCGCCGGTCTCCTCCACCTCGTTAAAGCTGCCAAAGCAGGAGTAATAGTACGGCGTCTCCGCGTCAAACTCAGCCGCACAGGTATCCACCACCTTGTAGGCCGGGCGGATATCCATCTGGCGGCGCAGATTCTTCACAAAGGCTTCGTCTTTTCCGATGAGCTGGCCGATGACCGTATCCGGGAACTCCATCCGTTTTGCTTCCCGCAGGAGCGCCTCGTCCGGCTCGCCGCCGCAGTTCTTAAGCGCTGCTTCCATCTGTACGATGTTGTTAAACTTATCAATAAACCACCGATCGATCATGGTGATCTCGTGAATCATGGCCGGGTCCATCTTCCGTCTTAACGCCTCCGCGATGCAGTAGATCCGCAGGTCGTCCACGATATGCAGATGCTCGACAAGTTCTTTATCGCTCAGCTTGTCAAAATCACCGTGCATCAGGCTGTCCACATGCTGCTCCAGAGAGCGGAGCGCCTTCATGAGGGCGCCCTCAAAATTCGTGCAGATACTCATAACCTCGCCGGTCGCCTTCATCTGCGTGGTCAGGTGACGGGAGGCGGAGATAAACTTATCAAACGGCAGTCTCGGCACCTTGACCACGCAGTAGTCGAGAGCCGGTTCAAAGCTGGCAAATGTTTTGCCGGTGACCGCATTCTTAATCTCATCCAGATGGTAACCCAGGGCGATCTTGGCCGTCACCTTCGCGATCGGGTAACCTGTCGCCTTGGACGCCAGCGCCGAAGAACGGCTGACACGTGGGTTTACCTCGATCACACAGTACTCAAAGCTCTCCGGGTGCAGGGCAAACTGTACGTTACAGCCGCCTTCCACGCCCAGCTCGGAGATGATATTGAGGGCGGAGTTCCGGAGCATCTGATACTCTTTGTCGCCCAGTGTCTGGGACGGGGCCACGACGATACTGTCGCCGGTGTGCACGCCCACCGGGTCGATATTTTCCATATTACAGATGGTGATACAGGTGCCATTTCCGTCCCGCATTACCTCATACTCAATCTCTTTCCAGCCGGCGATACAGCGCTCCACCAGAACCTGTCCCACACGGCTTAACCGAAGACCGTTCTGGATGATCTCCACGAACTCTTCTTCGTTGTTGGCGATACCGCCGCCGCTGCCGCCCAGAGTGTAAGCCGGACGGAGCACCACCGGATAGCCGATCTCTTTCGCGTAGGCCAGTCCGTCCTCCACATTGGTGACGATCTGACTCGGCGCGATCGGCTCCCCGATCTTCTCCATGGTCTCCTTGAAAGCTTCCCGGTCTTCGGCCTTCCGGATGGTCTTTCCGGTCGTTCCGATGAGACGGACCTTATGTTCCTTCAGGAAACCACATTCATCCAGTTCCATGGCAATATTCAAAGCCGCCTGTCCGCCCAGCGTCGGCAGCAGGCTGTCCGGAGACACCTTTAAGATCAGCTTCTTGATCACTTCCGGCGTCAGCGGTTCGATATATACCTCGTCCGCGATATCTTTATCTGTCATAATGGTCGCCGGGTTGGAATTGACCAGCACCACATGGATGCCTTCCTCTTTCAGGGAACGGCAGGCCTGTGTGCCCGCATAGTCAAACTCCGCCGCCTGCCCGATGACAATCGGACCGGAACCAATCACAAGTACTTTCTTTATATTCGGATTCTTAGGCATCTTTCGCCACCTCCATCATATTCATAAACTCTTTAAACAGAAATTCGGAATCGTTCGGTCCCGGACAGGCCTCCGGATGGAACTGCACTGTCATGACATTCTTGCCCAGATAATGGATTCCCTCCAGGGTTCCGTCATTGACATTGACAAAACTTACCTCGGCCACATCCCGGTTCAACGTTTCCTCCATGACCACATAGCCATGATTCTGAGAGGAAATGTATACCTTGCCGGTCTTTAAATCCTTGACCGGGTGGTTGGCGCCCCGGTGTCCGTAGCGCATCTTCTTCGTGTCCGCCCCGTTGGCCAGCGCCATGAGCTGGTGTCCGAGACAGATACCGAAGATCGGGATATCCGTCGCGAACAGCTTCTTAAGTTCCTCAATGATCTCCACGCACTCCTTCGGGTCTCCCGGACCATTGGACAGCATGATGCCGTCCGGCTTGTCAGCAAGGACTTCCTCGGCCTTTGTGTAAGCCGGATAGACCGTCACCTGACAGCCCAGGCGATGCAGCGACTTCTCAATATTATATTTTGCGCCGTAATCCATCAGCGCAACCTTAAATCCGTCGCCCGGCAGCACTCTTTTCTCTTTACATGAGACTTCCCGGACAACGCCCTGTACTTTATACGCTCTGATCCGCTCCAGTTCTTTTTCAAGGTCATAATTCTCTCTGGTGGTGATCAGACCGTTCATCACACCATGCTCTCTGGATATTCTTGTCAGATGCCTGGTGTCCACTCCGGCGATTCCGGGAATGTCATACTTCTTTAAAAATGCATCCAGCGTCATCTCATTACGGAAATTGCTGGCCAGCTTCGAATATTCTCTCACGATAAGACCGCTCGTCCACGGATGTACGGACTCCATATCCTCCGTACAGATGCCATAGTTACCGATGAGCGGATAGGTCATCACAACGGACTGTCCCGCGTATGACGGGTCGGTGAGGATCTCAAGATATCCTGTCATGGATGTGTTAAAAACGATCTCACTGATGACTTCCCTGGTGGAGCCAAAGCTCTCGCCTGTCAGCACCGTTCCATCTTCTAAGATCAGAAATGCTTTCATGATGTCTCGTCCTTTCTATATATAGAACTTTGTCAGTACACGATCTGCTCTCCCCGCCCGATGGCAGGCGCAAAGGGGCATACCGGTACAGTGGGTTTACAAAACATGGGTAATTCTCGCAATGAAAACTCCTCGGCGCAAAAAAAAAGACGGGAACCCCCGGCCTTTTTAAAGCGAATCGAAATCGAATCAGTACCTGCCGGGAGCGTATCTTTTCCTGAACATCCTCTTCATATTAAAGAAGCACTGACTCCGCAGGCAGACAGGCTGCCACGGACCCGGTCCCGGATGACGCCACCGCATCATTACTTAAATTGGTAAAATTCTAACATATATCCCCCTCAAATACAAGGGTAGAAATTTGAATTTTTATTTTTTTATCTCTCGTTTTTTCTTTTCTCACAAAATGTTCTCCTGTAAGAAAATATTTGAAAGTCTCCCTGCCTTTTTCCAAAAATCCTCATTTATCCCCGTATAAACCGGGTATACGGGGAAGATTTTCCTGTGATATCATGAGGTGTCCGCGGGGATACCGCACAGTGTCCACGCAGGGTTTTGCAATTATTTTTTTTCATCCTGCAAAATGTTCCGTTTTCTTCTTTCAAACAGCGCCATAGAGTCCCTTCTTTTAATTCAGTTCCGCAATCCGGCTGACCCCCACATAAATCTGACTGATCTTATACCAGGTGGCAAAGTCCACCTGCCCGGTCACCGGCAGATTAAAAATCCTCTGGAAGGTCTCCACCGCATTTTTTGTGGCGGAGCCGAAGATTCCGTCGGCGCGGATCACCGGCATGGCTGGGTAGTCCTGTGCAATGCGGTTCAGCTGCGACTGCATCTGACGCACCTTCTCCCCGGAGGAGCCCACCGTCAGCGTGCTCCCCGGCCAGGACGCCGGAATTCCCGCGATCAGCTCCGCCGTGTTGATGTAAATATCATTGCCGTAATAATACTGCAGGATTTCCTCCGCCGACAGGCCGTCGTCCCCCAGACTTTTCGAACCCCACTGCGTCATCTGTCCCGGGCAGCTTACCCTCCGCCCGTCACAGTACTGGGCCAGAATAGGCTGGGCGACGTCCGGCCGGGAGAGGTAGGCGTTAAAGATCTCATCCACCACCAGACTGATACTCTCATAGACGGTCTTTCCGTTGATCCATTTCTGGTCATAGGCCGTGGAGGACGTGATCGTAAAGTCATATCCCTTGTTCCGGTACCATTCCGTGTACACACGATTTAAAGTAAAGGACATGATCGCCAGGATGTTGGCCCGCAGAGTCTCTCTGGGCCAGGTGGAATAGATCTCGCAGGAGGCTACATTTTTAATATAATCTTTGTACAGTACATAGTAGTTGGGCGCGGAGGCGTCTCCCGGAGACCCATCATGAACAACCACGTATTCCGGTATGACCACCCGGCTCAGGACCACCTCTCCGGTGGCCCGGATATCTTTGATCTCACTCTCTGCGATTTTCGGCGGATACTCTCCGTAGAGTGTGTGGGGACCGATGGCCAGAATCCGGTAATCATCCGGGTCCGTCTTCTGCAGCGGCAGCCCTTCATTCTGCAGGGCCAGCTGCCCGGCAAAAATCTGTGCGCCGGATATCGTCAGAGATTCAAATCCCGGCGCGGTGATCCGCAGATTGTATTCCGCATAAGGCTGTTCTTCCGAGGGCTGCATGGAGTATTCCACAGGCGGCGCCTCCAGCTCCACGGTCTCCGTCTGACCGGAAGAATCCGTCACCAGCCGCTCCAGTATCCGGTCCGGCTCACCCGTGGAGGAAACCTCCACCGCCGCTCCCGGAATCGGCACCTCGCTTCCCGCCTCCACCAGACTGATCTTCAACTGTCCATATTCTGCCATAGCTATCACTCACGCTTTTTTTACCAGTATATGCACAGTCCGCCCGGCTCGCCACTGCGCCTGCCACCCCTCATGGAAATTCTCCTGGCGGACCGGCCTTCCTCGTTCATGAAAGCTTGCTCCCTGCCAACCACCTTCACCCTTGATGGAAACGCTTGACAAAAAGAGCGAAAAAATATACCCTTTGATTTATCAGGGCGCGACGGCATGTGGGCTTCCATCGTCGGCCGCCTATATATAGAAAGGAATTCAACATGAATAAGATAAATTATCAGAAAGAACTGGACAAGATCACCGCGCAGATTGGTGAGAATCTGCCGGAGGAGCGCAAACCTCACCTGCTGCTTCACGCCTGCTGCGCGCCCTGCAGCAGTTATGTACTGGAATATCTGACCCGGTTTTTCCACGTCACGCTGTATTATTATAATCCCAATATCACACCGGATACGGAATACCGAAAGCGGGTCGAGGAGGTGCGGCGGCTGATTGCCGAAGCGGGCTATGAAGCGCGGGGACAGGTCACCCTGCTGGAAGGCGTCTACGACCCGGAACGTTTCTTTGCCATGGCAAAGGGCATGGAGGACCTGCCGGAACGGGGAGAGCGCTGTTACCACTGTTATGCCCTGCGCATGGAGGAGGCTGCCCGGGAAGCCGCCCGGCTCCACGCAGATTACTTCACCACCACGCTCTCCATCAGTCCGCATAAGAACGCCCGGTGGATCAATGAGATCGGGGAACGCCTGGCGGAGACTTACGGCGTCCGCCATCTGCCTTCGGACTTCAAAAAAAAGGGCGGCTATCTCCGCTCCATCGCCCTGTCCGAACAGTACCATCTTTACCGACAGAATTACTGCGGATGTGTATTCTCAAAGCGGGCGGCCGGGCAGGAGTCCCCGGAATAAACCTTGCAAGTAACAAAGACGTGAGAACAAAAAAATGCCGGCCTCAGCCGACATTTTTCATATGTTCTCACGTCTTCTTTATAAACTTATTCCCGCATTTCGGGCAGGTGATCTCTATCTTTCCCTTGCCTCTCGGAACGCGGATCTTCTGTCCGCAGGAAGGGCATTTGAAAAAACGAAAGATCTGTGCCTGTTCCCGCTCTTCACTTTTGCGGTCAAAGTATTCAAAAACAGGCTGCATCATCCGCAGGAATCGCTCGTTCTCTCTCGCCCGTCTGGTGTGGTTGTGAGAGAAAAAACGGAGGATGCAGATCAGAAGCGGAATCAGTCCGATCGGATTCAGCCGCTGCAGCGCCGGTACAGGAATCACCGCCGTCAATACATTTATCAGAATACTTAAGAATAACAACCCACAGGACAGGGCGTCGATACCGTATATCCCATGAAAAAAGTTCTTAAATCGATCCATTTTTCTTCTCCTGCTCTATATATAATCCAGTCACACCCGAATGAAACTGTGTGTGCTATCTCATTATTTCACAGAAATCATCTGCCGTCAAGCATTACCGTTTCCCGGCAAACTACACGGCAAAAGACGCGTGAAAAATACACGGCAAAAGATATATGGCAAAGAAGGTTTATTTCAGCAGGGACTGCCGCATAGCCTGTATAAATTCCGCATTATTTTTTGTCCGTTTGAAAAACTGCAGAATCTGCTCCACATTTTCTTCCGCACGGCTTCCGGACATCTCCCGGTGCAGGGCAAACACGATCTCCTGCTCTTCTTTTGATAACAGCAGGTCGTCCCGGCGGGTGCCGGATTTCTGAATGTTGATGGCCGGGAAGATTCGCTTCTCCGCCAGCTTCCGGTCAAGGACCAGTTCCATGTTGCCCGTGCCCTTAAACTCCTCAAACACCACGTCGTCCATCTTGCTTCCGGTGTCCACCAGGGCGGTGGCAAGAATGGTCAGACTGCCGCCCTCCCGCATGTTTCTGGCCGCACCGAAGAACTTCTTCGGCATGTGGAGGGCCGCCGGGTCGAGACCACCGGAGAGGGTCCTTCCGCTCGGCGGTACCACCAGGTTGTAGGCTCTTGCCAGACGGGTGATGCTGTCCAGCAGGATGACCACATCCTCACCGTGTTCCACCAGACGTTTTGCCCGCTCCAGCACCATCTCTGAGACACGCTTGTGATGTTCCGGCAGCTCATCAAATGTAGAGTAGATGACCTCGGCGTTCGGCCCCTCGATGTATTCCCGGATATCGGTCACTTCCTCCGGACGCTCATCGATGAGGAGCACGATCAGCTTCATATCTTTGTAGGCTGTGGTGATACTCTTGGCAATCTGTTTGAGCAGGGTGGTCTTACCGGTTTTCGGCTGGGAGACGATCATACCTCTCTGTCCCTTTCCGATTGGAGACAGCAGGTCCACCATCCGCATGGAGACCGGTGCGCCCGGCAGTTCCAGCCGGATTCTCTCATTCGGGAAGATCGGGGTCAGATCTTCAAAGCTCTTTCTCCGCTGTGCTTCGTACGGTTTGTAGCCGTTGACCGATTCCACATAGAGAAGGGCGCTGTATTTCTCGTTCTGGGTCTTCACCCTGGTATTGCCTATCAGAATATCTCCGGTTTTCAGATTAAAGCGGCGAATCTGGGAAGGAGAAACGTACACGTCGTTTTCTCCCGGCAGATAGTTCTCACAGCGGATGAATCCGAATCCGTCCGGCATGACTTCCAGGATTCCGTTGGCCTTCTCGCCACTGTCCAGACTCTCCAGCTCGCTCTTCATGCCATTTTCCGTGCCGTTATGTTCCTGACGCTCCGGGCGTTCCCCGTCCGTCCTCTCATAACTTGGCGGCTCCACATTTGCATTTCTTCTATTATGATAGTCGAAACGCTCCCCGTTTCTTCTGTCATATTCCGGGCGGCCATTTCCGTCCCGTCCGGTTCTCTCCCGGCCGGCCCGCTCTCCGTCATTTCTTCCCCGTTCCGAAGAATAGGATGGGGAGCGTTCCGCTCGCTCCACGCCACTGTCTCTCCCTCTCTCGGAAACATAGGAAGCAGCGCGCTCCGCTCGCTCCACGCCATTGTCTCTTCCTCTCTCGGAAACATAGGAAGCAGAACGCTCCGGGCGCTCCACTCCAGCCTGCTCCGGCGCTTTCTCAGATTCCTGCAGGCGCTCAATAAGCTGTTCTTTTTTCAGCGTGCTGATACCACGGAGTCCTCTTTCCTTTGCCATGGCACGCAGCTGCAGTAACGTCATATTTTTATAATCCATAAAAACCTCCATCTATAAAAACCGGGATTCTCTCCCACCACCAAATTGCATCTTGAATTAAATCAGGGTATAAAAAATGTATCTAAAGAAAAATAAT